>CBFCWN010000007.1:0-70055 GCA_965601515.1 uncultured Myxococcales bacterium
TGACCGGCGATGCGCATCCGGTGCACCTCCATCTGGTGCACTTCGAGATCCTCGGTCGGCAGGAAATCAATTTCGACAGCAACTCGGACGAAGATGGATTCATACCTGCTGGATCTTCGCCTGCGGGCGACGGCGCGTACCTGGTTCCTCAACCGACGGTACAGCACAACTCGGTTGCCGGCGATCCCGCGACGTACGGCCAGGGATTCCGGATCGTGGGAACGGGTTTGGACGCGGCCTACGGCGCGGGGGTTCCGCAGCCGGCCGAGTACGTCGAAAACGCACCCAAAGACATGGTGACGGCTCTTCCTGGTCAGATCACACGCATCAAGGCGACCTTCGACAAACCAGGCCGCTACGTCTGGCACTGCCACATCCTCTCGCACGAAGATCACGAAATGATGCGTGTGATGCACGTGGGGCCGGGCGCCTAACGTTCGCACGACAATCACGATCGGAGAGCGGCCGGGGATGGAGCGTACTGTCCCCGACTGTTTCGACGTAGCCTAGTTGCTGGTCAGCTGGTCGCGCATGGCCGCCACTTCGGCGTCTCGGATCAGCTCGCGGGCGCCCTGGGAGAAAAGCTGCTCTGCGACCTGTTCTCCGAGCGCGTGCGCGGTTGCCACGGCTTCGCTCGAGGAGGCGTCGAAGTAGACGTCGGCGGTCGCGGAGACCATCTGATCGCCGTCGTAGGAGGCGACCATGGCCTCGAGCTTCAAGCGGCCGTCCGAGGTCGTGGCGTGCCCCGCGATCGACGAATGGCAGTTGCCCTGCAGCTTTTCGAGCATCGCGCGCTCGGCCGTGATCTGAATGCGGGCGGTCGAGTCTTCGATGCGGGAGAGCGCGTCACGAAGCGACTCGTCGGCAAGCGCACCTTCGATGGCAAGGGCACCCTGTCCGACCGCGGGAAGGCAGATGTCCGGAGGCAAGATGACGTGCGGCGTGCTCTCGAGGACGCCGGTGCGCGCGAGTCCGGCGGCGGCAAGGACGATGGCGTCGCACTGGCCGTCGTGAAGCTTCCGAATCCGGGTCTCGATGTTTCCGCGAAGCGGCACGAACGCGAGGTCGGGTCGCTGGCGCTGAAGCTGAACCACTCGCCGGCGAGACGTGGTGCCGACCTTCGCGCCGCGCTTGAGGGAGGCGAGGTCGGTTCGGTCGACGGTGACGAGCACGTCCCGCGGGTCGGCGCGAAGCGGGACGCTCAGGATGCCCATGCCTTCGGCGAGAGGGACGTCGCCTGGGACGTCTTTGAGCGAGTGTACGGCGAAGTCGGCTTCACCGCGCACGACGACGGCCTCGACTTCGCTGACGAAGAGGCCCTTACCACCGACCTGTGCGAGTGGACGGTCCTGGATTTTGTCGCCCTGCGTCCGGACGCGGACTTCCTCGACCACGAGCTCGGGAAAGGAGTCGCGTAGCCGTTCTCCAACCCAGCGGGTCTGGACGAGAGCGAGGTTGCTGCTGCGAGTGGCGACGCGAAGCTTCACTTTGACTCGCCTGTCTGCCCGCGCGCCGCGGTGATCGGGGTGACGTTGGACTCGAGTTGGGGTTCGCGCTGCTCGTCGCCGTCTTCCCCAAGACCAAAGAGGCGTCGGACCGCATCGATGAGAAGGGCGCCGTCGGGGTGTCCGGCTCCGGCTTTGAGCTCGGTCATCGGCTGATGAAGGAGCTTGTTGACGAGCGATCGAGACATCGCCTCGAGAACCGAGCGCTCAGAATCACCGATGCCCTCTAGCCTCGGAAGTGCACGGCGGAGCTCCTCGTCGGCTACCTCGCCGAAGCGCTTTCGGAGCGCGACGATGGTGGGCGCAAGCTCGAGCGACCTCCGCCAGCGGATGAAGGCTTCGACTTCCTCTTCGATGATGCGTTCGGCCTGCGCGGCCTCTCGCGCACGCACGGCAAGGTTTTCTTCTGCCACCTGCTGAAGGTCGTCGACGTCGTACACGAACACGTTGTCCATGTTGCTCACGCGGGGGTCCACGTCGCGGGGCACCGCGATGTCGATGATGAAGAGCGGCCGATGCCTACGTGTACGGACGACGCTCTTCATGAGCTTCGGCGTGAGAATGAACTTCGGGCTCGCCGTCGACGCGATGACGACATCGGCTTCGGCGAGCTCCGTGGTGAGCTTCTCGTAGGGGACGGCACGACCGTCGCAGGTGCGCGCGAGGGCCGCGGCGCGTTCGTCGCTGCGGTTGATGACGTGGAGCTGGGTTCCCGTCTTGCGAAGGGTGCGCGCTGCGGCTTCGCCCATCTCGCCGGCACCAAGGAGAAGCGTGCGTCGACCCTGTAGGTCTCCAAAGATCTTTTGAGCGAGCTCGCACGCAATGGAGCTCACGCTCACGGTGCCTTCGGCGATTCCCGTTTCGCTGCGGACGCGTTTGGCGGTGGAGAATGCCTGGCTGAAACAGCGATTGAGGAGCGTGCCGATGGTGCCGGCATCGTTGGCTGTATCGAACGCCTCCTTGACCTGCCCGAGGATCTGAGGCTCGCCCACGACGAGGGAGTCGAGGCTCGAGGCCACACGAAAAATGTGGCGAATGACGTCGATGCCGCGCTCCTGGTAGAGCACGTCGTCACTGGCGACGCCTTCGAGGCGTTTGGCCAACGTCTCTTTCGCCTCGTGGGCGGCATCGACCGGGTTCGTGCTCGTGGCGTAGAGCTCGACCCGATTGCAGGTGGAAATCAGGATCACCTCCTCGAGGCCCGCCTCTTCCGCGATTTTGCGGAGCTCTCGCTCGAGGGCGTCGGGCGCGACGGCGAGACGCTCACGCACCTCGACCGGTGCCGTACGGTGAGACAGTCCGACGACGACGAAATCGCGCATCAGGCGTTGCCCCCTGCTGCGCGAACCGCGTAGCCGACCAAGACCAGGAGCGTGAACACGAAGCCCATCATGGTGCCCACCGCCGCTTTTCGACCCTGCCAGCCTGCCGCGACTCGGAGGACGATCACGGCGGCGAAAATCGCCCAGGCGACGAGTCCGAGCGCCTGGCTCACGTAGAACTGTGAGCCGCCGGAACGAACGAGCCAAAACGTCCCGGTTACCATGCCGAACGTGAGAAGCGGAAACCCAGTGAGCACAGAGCGAAGCCCGATCGTGTCGAGGACCCCGAGCGACGGTAGCCTCTGAAACACGCCGGTGAGCTGGCGTCGGCGGAGCAGGCTCTCCTGCAACATGTACGCGATGCCGGCGACGAAGGCGATCGCGAAGGCGACGAGCCCGAGCACGTTCGCGAGGATGTGCAGCGAAAGCATCGCAGACTCGACTCGGGGAGACACGGGCGCATAGCTGCTCCCGAGCCCAGACGCCAGAAAGAGCATGAGCGAGAGAGGCGCGACGAAGGCGCCGAGTATCGTGACGTCGAACCGGTACCAGGCGAGGAGGAACGCGATGCCGATCAGGAACGACGACACGCTCAGAATCTGCGAGATGTCTGCGAGCGGGACCTCGGCGCCAGGAGCCTCCAAGAGAAGGAATGCAAGGTGTGCGCCAAGCGCTGTGACGAAGATGAACCCCGGCGCTCGCCGCGACCTCTCCGAGCCGCGAACGAGCAGCATCAGGTAGAGCACACAGGCAACGGCGTAGAGTGCCGCAGTGGCGGTGAAGAGGCCGGCTTTCATCGGTCCGTCGAGGCCTCCTCGAGATTGGGGCAGGCCGCGAAAAATCCTACCATGTTGGGGTGTTGGGCGGTAGTCCGGGCCTCACGCGCGTTGACAACTCCGAAGACCATCCTTACTTACTTCAACCAACGCATCCACAGGAGAAAAGATGGCTGGTCCCAACGTACACGCGATTAACGATCTGAACTTCGACTCTGAGGTCCTTCAGTCCGACGAGCCGGTGCTCGTCGACTTCTCGGCAGTCTGGTGCGGTCCGTGTAAGCAGATCGCTCCGCTCATCGATCAGCTCGCTGACGAGTACGTCGGCAAAGTCAAGGTCACTCACCTCGACATTGACGAGAGCCCCGGGACCGCTTCGAAGTACGGCATCCGAGGCGTGCCGACCCTGATGGTATTCAAGGGCGGCGAGCTCGTCGCGCAGCACATCGGAGCGGCGCCGAAGACGACCATCGCCCAGCTGATGGACCGGGCTCTCTAAACGCCGGTACTTCCGAATCCACCGTGGCTGCGCTCGGTTTCGCCGAGCGCGGCTTCGTCGTCAACGACCTCGATAGCCGCTTGGACGACCGGAGCGACCACGAGCTGTGCGATACGATCGCCCGTCGTGATCGTGAACGGCTCTTTTCCGTGATTCACCAACAGAACCTGAAGCTCGCCACGGTAGTCCTCGTCGATGGTGCCTGGTGCGTTGAGCACCGTGACCCCGTGACGTGCCGCCAGGCCCGATCGCGGACGCACCTGCCCTTCGTGACCCGGTGGCAGCGCTATCTGTAGGCCGGTCGGTACCCTGGCGGTGCCACCCGGTTCCAGTGTGATCGAGGTGGTCAAGCAGGCCGCGAGATCGAGCCCCGCGGCGCCGCTCGTTTCGTACTGCGGAATGATCGCGTCGGCGCGCATCTTGGTGACGCGCAGCGTCGGCATCAGTCGCTCTTCTCCGAGGTCGCGGCAGCTGCTGGACGATCTCGGTCGCGGTCCTTGTCGCGGTCCTTGTCGCGGTCGCGGTCCCGATTGCGGTCTCTATCGCGGTCGCGGTCCCTATCGCGGTCGCGGTCCCTATCGCGGTCGCGGTCTCTATCGCGGTCGCGGTCCCGGCCTCGATCTCGGTCCCGGCTTCGCTCCCGGCCACCCTCGCGTCCGCCGTCTCGATCACGGCCCTGGCTACGGCTGCGGTCGCCGCCTCGGCCTCCGCGATCGCGATCCCGACCGCCTCGGCCGCCACGATCTCGGTCCCGGCCGCCTCGTCCACGTCCGCGATCCCGGTCGCCGTCGCGGCGCTCACGCTTTTCCGGCTCCACGTAGCCCTCGGGCTTCTCGAGGAGAGCCTTCCGCGAAATCCGAATGCGTCCGTCGCGATCGATGTCGCTGATCATCACTTCGACCTCGTCGCCGAGGTCCATGATGTCGGTGACCTTCTCGACGAAGCCCCAGTCCATGTCGGTGATGTGTAGGAGGCCGTCCTTGCCAGGCGCGATCTCCAGGAACGCTCCGTAGTTCTCGACGCGGCGAACGATGCCCTTGTACTTCTGGCCGATTTCCGGTTCGAGCGTGAGGCTCTCGATGATCTCGATGGCCTTTTTGAGCGCTTCGCCGTCGGGCGATGCGATGCTGACGGTGCCGTCGTCGGAAATGTCGATCTTGGCGCCTGTCTGGTCGGTGATCGCCTTGATCATCTTGCCACCCGGGCCGATGACCACGCGGATCTGGTCGGGCTTGACCTTCAGCGTCTCGATGCGCGGCGCGTACTTGCTCAGCTCCGGGCGAGCGGTCGACATGACCTCGTTCATCTTGCCGAGGATGTGCAGTCGGCCGTCGCGCGCCTGGTCCAGCGCTTCCTGCATGATCTCTTGCTTGAGACCCGCAATCTTGATGTCCATCTGGATGGCGGTGATGCCCTTGTCGGTGCCACACACCTTGAAGTCCATGTCACCGAGGTGGTCCTCGTCGCCGAGGATGTCGGTGAGGACAGCGTACTTCTCGCCCTCCATGATGAGGCCCATCGCGACGCCGGCGACCGGAGCCTTGATAGGAACACCGGCGTCCATCATCGCGAGGCTTCCGCCGCAGACGGTAGCCATCGATGACGATCCGTTCGACTCGGTGATCTCCGAGACGATGCGCATCGTGTACGGGAACTCCTCGTGGTCCGGGAGCACCTTGGTGAGCGCGCGCTCGGCGAGGTTGCCGTGACCGACCTCGCGGCGACCAGGACCACGGAGGAACTTGGTCTCGCCAACGGAGTAGGGCGGGAAATTGTAGTGAAGAATGAACGGCTTGTAGTACTCCTCGGTGAGGCCGTCGATCTTCTGTTCGTCCTGACGCGTGCCGAGGGTGGTCGTGACGATGCCCTGCGTCTCACCGCGTGTGAACAGCGACGAACCATGCACTCGCGGAAGGAGGCTCACCTCGATGGCGATGGGGCGCACTGTGGCGTAATCGCGACCGTCGACGCGGCGCTTCTCGTCGAGGACCTGTCCGCGCATCGTGTTGTACCGAAGGTCTTCGTAGGCGGCCTTGATGTCGCCCTCCTGCTCGGGGAATTCCTCGGCGAGCTCGGCAACGACTTCCTTCTTGATCTCGGAGAAGCGGTCGTAGCGCGGGTGCTTGTCGGCGATGTTGCAGGCCTCGATGACCTTCTGGAGGCCGACCTCTTTGACGCGCGCGTCGATCTTTTCGTCGCGACCGGCGGGCTCGAACGGCCACTTTGCCTTGCCTACGGCCTCGCGAATCTTCTCGATGAGCTCGAGCACGCCCTGAACGGCCTGGTGACCGAACTGGATTGCCTCGATCATGTCGGTCTCGCTCATCTCTTCGGCTTCGCCCTCCACCATCACGATGGCGTCTTTCGATGCGGCGATGAGGAGCTCGCAGTCGCTTTGCTCCATCTCCTGGAAGGTGGGGTTCGCGACGAACTTGCCGTCGACTCGGGCGACCCGAACGCCGGCGATCGGGCCGGCCCAGGGGATGGGGCTGATGTGGATGGCCGCGGACGCGCCAATCATGGCGAGCACGTCGGACGGGTTGATCGCGTCGGCGCTCATGACGGTCGCGATGACCTGCGTCTCCGCCATGTACCCCTCGGGGAACAGCGGGCGGCAGGGGCGGTCGATGAGGCGCGAGGTCAGAACCTCGGCGTCGCGAAGCTTGCCCTCACGCTTGAAGAAGCCACCGGGGATCTTGCCGGCCGCGTAGGTCTTTTCGACATAGTCGACGGTCAGTGGGAAGAACGGCTGCCCAGGCCTGGCCTCCTTGTTTCCACAGACCGTGACGAGGACCATCGTCTCGCCACAGCTTACAAGTACGGAGCCGGCTGCCTGCTTGGCAATCCGGCCCGTCTCGATGGTGATCTCTTTGTCACCCACCTTAACGGATTCTCGAATTATCATTGCTCTCAGTGCTTTCCGCGCGGCAATACCGCGCATGCGGTTTGCATCACGTCGAGAGCGGTCTCGGTCCCCGATTCCAGGATTTGAGCCCCAACTCAAATCATCGAAGCGAAGAGCGAACGCCGACTCGACGTAAGTGGTGGAAGTTATAACCGGGGTCTGCCCCGGCGCCCAGCTTACTTACGAATGCCGAGCTCGGAAATGATCTTGCGGTAGCGCTCGACGTCCTTGGACCGGACGTAGTCGAGCAGCCGGCGGCGCTGGCTCACGAGCTTGAGGAGGCCACGGCGCGAATGGTGGTCCTTTTTGTGGGTCTGAAAGTGCTCGGTCAGGTAGGTGATCCGCTCGCTCAGAATGGCGATCTGGACTTCGGGCGAACCCGTGTCCGTGTCGTGGGTGCGGAATTGACCGATCAGCTCGGACTTTCTATCGGCGGTCAGTGCCATGCGTTACTCGCGCTAAATCTCTTGGGAAATGTATAGTTTTTCTGCCTGAAGGGGCCGGAATATGGGCTGCGGGTTTCGGGGCGTCAAGCCGGGAGATTCACCGCTTCGGATGCGCAGCCGCTTCCGGTCTCCGCACACGGGTTCCGGCCTGGATCCGCTGCGATTCGTGCTTAATTTGTCGTTATGAGCGAGTCCACCATCGTCGTTTGCCCAAGCTGTCAGTCGCCGAACCGTATCCCGACGAAGCGTCTAAAGGACGACCCTAAATGCGGGAAATGCAAGCAGTCTCTGTTCTCGGGGAGTCCGGTCGCCCTGAACGATCGCACCTTCGACGCCCATCTTCAGCGGAATGACCTGCCGCTCGTCGTCGACTTCTGGGCGCCGTGGTGCGGCCCCTGCAGGATGATGGCGCCGTTCTTCGAGCAGGCCGCCGCCGAGCTCGAGCCCCGGGTGCGTTTCGCGAAGGTCGACACGGACGCCAACCCCATGCTGGCGCGACGCTACGGAATCAGCAGCATCCCCACCACCGCCGTCTTTCGTTCCGGCGAGGAGGTCGCGCGTCAGCCCGGGGCGATGAACCTGCCCCAGCTCAAGCAGTGGCTTTCGAGTCACGTCTAACGTTCGACGGGCCGCTCGGCCTGTTGTGGTTCTCTCGTCTACGGGCCATCTACAGCGCATGCGTACCTGGTGGCCGCTCACAGCGAGCCTAGCCCTCGCGCTGGCCCTTGGCTGTGCGGACGGTGCCGATGAGGGCGTCGCTCTCCAAACCGGGGGTGCGGCCGGCGACAGCGAGACCTGTCGCGTGATCTGCAATGGATGTGCGGACGGCGACGAGGCCGCCGCCTGCGATGCTGACTGTCAGGGGAGAATCGACGAGCTCAGCTTGGGTCTCGATCTCGATTCCTGCCCGGACGAGCTGGCGACCGTGGGAGAGTGCCTCGAGGCGACCGGCTGCATCGGACAGAGCTGCGACCCGGCGTTCCTCGCGTGGATCACATGCGCGGGCGGCCTTCCGTTCTGAAGAGCGCGCGGGTTCAAAGGCCCGCGGCTTTCGCGACCCGGTCGATCGCGTGACGTGGATCCGCCTCTCGCATCAAGCCGTACATCGCGACCGCTCGGGTGACTCCGAGCGCCTCGTACTCGGGTAGGGCGTCTGGGGATCTCTGGGCGCGCCAGTTGATGGTGATATCGAGCGAATCGAAGTCGCGTCCCGACGCGTCGCAGAGCTTGCGAAGCGCCGCCAGTTGACGTTTCAGGTCCTCGAGCGAATCGCTCGGCGCGTACCACCCGTCCGCCGCATGCACCACTCGCTCGAGCGACTTCTGCGTCGTGCCGCCGATCAGGATGGGCGGATGGGGCCTCTGCTCGGGAATCGGGAAACTCTTGAAGCCGTGCCACGAAAGGAAATCGCTCTCGTGTTCGACGACGTCGCCGCTCCACACCTTCTTCATCGCGGCGACGTAGTCGTCGAAACGGGCGCCACGGCGCTCGAAGGGGGTGCCCATCGCTGCGTACTCCTCGCGCAGCCAGCCGATCCCAAGGCCCAGTGTGAGTCGCCCGCCGCTGAGAACGTCGATCGATGCTGCCTGCTTTGCGAAGAGAAGCGGGTTGGTCTGGGGCAGGATGTTCACGCCGGTTCCAAGGCGCAGTGTCTTTGTCGCCGCGGCGACGTGCGCGAGCGAAATCAGAGGATCGACGAACCAACCCTCGGGCGCGATGCCCATCTTCCCCGTCCTGTTGTAGGGGTACTTCGAGTCGTAATCGAGCGGCACGACGACGTGCTCAAACGTCCATACGGACTCGATCCCCGCGGCCTCCGCGTGTTGGCACACCCCGACCATCTGCTCCGCGGTCTGTGGGCCACCTACGTTTATCGAGACGATGCCGACCTTCATGGAGCCGACACTACCGCAACTCGACCCACGTTGCTGCTGCTGCCGCGCAGACGTTTCCGTCGGCATCGTAGACAGCGGTTCCGCAGTAGCTCTTTCGGCCTTCGCGTCCGAGGGACCAGCCTTGGACGACATAGCGCTCGCCGGCAAAGACCGGTCGGTCGAGGCGGTAGCTCATGCGACCAAGAACGAAGGGTCTGTCGATCCCGTAGCGGTCGATCACCGCCCAGGCTCCGGGACAGTCGAGAGCGGCGACCACCAGCTCGGGGCAAATCGTCCCATCTCGGCCCACGAACTCCGCCTCGGGTACCCAGGAGCTCGCCACGATGCCCGTGTCGATCGGGCCCGTGAACAGGCACATGCCGTCACCGCAGCACCGGCCCGTCCCGCACACGAAGCATCCGGGGAAGGGGTGCTTCGCGTATCCGGCGAAGCTCGCTCGGGCTTCGGCAGCGCGGGTGAAGTCGACCGCGTCCGGTGTGTCGACATCGAGCTCGGTTCGCCGGGCGCACGCGATTTCGACGCCGGCGTCTTCGAGCGTGGCTTCGTGGCCGCTGGATACCACGTGGATGTCCCGGTCCATCGGGATCGGGCGCTTGAGCGTGACCTCGACCTCGGGGCCGATGTGCTTGCCCACGAGGGCCACGGTCCAACCCCCGTTTCCGGACGTCGGGGGTCCGTTGAAGCGGTTCGGCACGCACACGGCGTGGCTCTGGGTTTCGGGTTCGAAGACGGTTGCGGCGTTGCTCTGGGACATGTTGGCCTCCTGGACGCTCAACCTACGGAGGAGGGGGGCGAAGGTCCTTGGGGTGCCCTTACCGAATCCTTAGCTCTGCGAAGTGACGGAAAACAGGTCGATTTCTCGGCCTTCGAGCTCCATGGACTCGCCGGTCTTTTCGAAGTCTAGGCCGCTTCCGATGGCGAGGTCCACGAGTACGCGCGAGGCCCACACGGAGCCTGCCGGCGCCCGTGCCGCAATGGACTCCGCGACGTCGAGCGCCGGGCCGGTGATGGTCTGACCGCGCCGTACGACCGCGCCTGTGTGGACGCCGAAGGACGCGCCGGAAGCGTTCGCGAGCTCGAGCCCACACCGAATCGCGCGAAGCGGCCCGTCGAAGTGAGCGCTCGTCGTGTCGGAAAGGGACTGCCCGCGGAAGCGTTGCACCTGCTTCACCCATTCTTCGGGCGGCGTCGGCGTCGGCGTGCAGAGCACCGTGGTGAGAAAGCGGTCTTCCTCCGCGACGGGCGGCTCTTGCTGGAGGACCCACTGGATCGCGTCGATGATGTGTGGGCGGCTCCGGAAGTAGAACACGTGATCGCTACCGGGTACCTCGACGTAGCGAGCATTTGGAATTCGCTCGGCAAGATATTGTCCGTTGCCAGGATGGATCATCTTGTCGTCGGCCGCCTGCAGCACGACGGTAGGGACCCGAATCGTTGGCAAGAGGGGGCGCAGATCGATCTGAGTGTTCATTTCGAGAAGGTCGAGTGCGCCGCCGGGGCTCGTGCCCTCCTGTTCGGCGAAGGCCGCCCAGTCGAGGAAGTCTTGGCTCTTCCGCAGGTCGGCCGGCGCGATCGGGCGAAGCGACGCGCCCTTGCCCCAACCGCTCCGGATGTAACTCTTGAGCCGCTCCATCTCCTCGGGGGCGTATCCACCATGAAAGTCGTGGTCGGTCGTCATGCGAGCGAACGCGCCACAGAGGACCAGCCCCCTGACGCGTTCGGGATAGGTCGCCGCGTACAGAATAGCCAGCGCGCCTCCTTCCGAGACCCCGACCAGCACCGCTTTTTCGGAGGCGCATGCGTCGAGCACCACGCGAAGGTCGTCCATGCGCTGCCCGTGTGCCGGCAGGTCCTTCACCCGGTCAGAAAGCCCCGTTCCCCGCTTGTCGAAGGTGATTACCCGTCCGACCTCGGACAGCTCCTCGACCGCCCGCTGCGTATCCGGGTGCTGAAACATCGCGCGCATTGGGAGGATCCAGCCGTTGACCATCACGATGTCGTTCTCACCGTCGCCCTGCGTCATGAAGGCGATGTGAACGTCGCCGCTCTGCGCGTATCGGGGGCGAAGGCGCGCACGCTCTCGCTCTCCCTTGCCCGTGCGCACCTCTCCGACGAACCGATAGCCCTGCCGCGGAAACGTCTGGATGAGCGCTGAACCCCGCTCGCCGAGCGCGGTCCGCGCGAGGCTCACCGCCCGCTGAAGCGAACCCTCGGTCACGATGGTGTCGGGCCACAGCCCTTCGAGAAGCTCTCGCTTCGGCACGACCCGATCGCGATGTTCGACGAGGTAGAGCAACAAGTCGAATACCTGGGGCTGAAGCGACTGCGGAGTCCCGCCAACACGCAATTCGCGCTGCGCAGGATCGAGCTCGAACTCTTCGAAAGCGAACGTCATGGGGGCGCCTCGAGGGACCTTCCCTAAGCTAAGCGTTTGCTAAGGTCCTGCAAAGGACCTTCTACGCTGTCCTTCCTACGATGAATCCACAAGCGGCAACAAAGGCGCCGCAAAGGAGGTTCGTCATGGATACAACGTTCGGTTTCATTCGTCGCTTCGCTGATGAAGCAATCCAACTCGCTCAGCTCGTCAGCTTCAACCTCGAGGTTGAAGTCGAGCTCTCGGAGCAAGACATCGTCCGAGACCTCGAGGTCCGGGGCTACGGCGTGCGAGCGGGATCTTGAGTCGCGTCGTCGGGCTGGTCGCGAGCCTCGAATCTCGCGACCAGCCCCGCGTCAGAATAGAGCAGCAGCTTCGACCCGTGCACTTCGTATCGGCGCACGGAGTCGAGCGCTCGGAAAAAGGCCTGTTCTTGATCCATGCCCTCGGGGCAGGCCATACGGGTCGCCCCCATCGTGCTGAACTGGAGGGTTCGGTCCGTGGTCTCGTACGAACCGAAGAAGCGATTGCAGCCGCCAAAGCCGTACGCGCTCGCCTTCTCCGGGTTCAGCTCGAGGTACGGGGCCTTGTCTTTGACGGTCACCGTGATCGTCTTGCCGTCGAGCTCTAAGAGCTCCCAGCGCGTGTTCTCCAAGTTCGCCTTCGTCATGCTTCCGCACGTCTCCCTCGGCCAAGTCCGTATGAAGCGGTCGACGATCAGGTTGGTTTCTTTGCCCCGTCCGTCCATCTTCGGGCGCGACTCGAGCCGCCCCTGCACCGTGACGAGCAGCGGGGCGCCGGGCGCGATCTTCGCCTGACGGTACGCGCGCTCGAGCGCGATGTTGTCGCCCTCCATGGCGACCGGCCACCGCTCGCGCGTCGCGCAGTCGAGGAAGCTGCTTGCGTCCGCCATGTACGAGTACATTCCCTGGAGGCTCATCGACCCCGATGGCGGTGGCGGATCCTGTAGCTCCTTCGGCGTCGTGGGTTCCTTGTTCTTCTTGCAGGCGCCTGCCAGGAGCAGAAGCGCGAACGCTCCCACACACCACGCCCTTGCGAAGGTCATCCCCGTCATGGTCGGGGATGTACCATCCGCGGGGCCGCGCGCTAAGCGGTTTTTTCGCGGCTCAGCCAGAAAACGGGATGCGCTCGCGAAGCTTCTTTGAGCGCTCGCGTGCGAGAGGAACCTTCACTTCGTCCGGGTGGTCGAGCAGAAGCTGAAACGTGCCGGCTCCGGTCGGCTCGATCGCCCGAATTCGATCGTAGCGAACGATGAACCCGCGATGCGACCGGAAGAACGACTCCGGATCGAGCTCGGCTTCGAGGACGGCCAGGGTCTTGTCGATGGCGAACCGATCCGTCGCCGTGACCGCCCACACCAGCTCGTCTTTGACCTCGAAATACACGACGTCGTCGAGCTCGAGTACGACGTACGCGTCCCTTCGCCGGACCGCGATGCGTTGGAGGCGGTCCTGGGACGTGGCGCTCGAGGAGCCACGCACGCGCTCGACCGCCTGTCGGAGGCGTTCGAGCCTCACGGGCTTCAAGAGGTAGTCGGCGACACGTGCGTCGAAGGCCCGGAGCGCCCCCTCGTCGTGCGCGGACACGATGACGACGCTCAGGTCGGGGTGGTTCGACATCAGGGTTTCAGCGAGCGCCACGCCGTCGGGCCCCGGCATCCTCAGGTCGAGAAACGCGACGTCCGGTTTGGCGGCGGCGCACAGGTGTTGGGCTTCGGGCGCGTTGCGCGCCTCGCCGACGACCTCGACTTCGTCGCACTGACCGAGCATGAAGCGAAGCTCGTCCCGGGCGAGAGGTTCGTCGTCGACGACGATGGCTCGAAGGTTCATGCCAGTTCTCCTGCGAGAGGCGCCTGCTTCGGCAGCTCGAGTGTCACGAGCGTACCGTGGTCCAAAGCAGAAAGCTCGAGGTGAGCTTCGCCGTTGTACTGCTGTGTCAGCCGTTTTCGAAGCGTCTGAAGCGCAACGCCGGATCCCTTCGTCGATGGCCCGTGCGAGGGTCCTTCGGCCTCGTCCTCCACCTCGATTCGAAGTCGCTGTCCGAGGTCCGACGCGCGAATCGTGATGCGCCCGAGGCCCTGCTTCGGGGTGATGCCGTGTTTCACCGCGTTCTCCACGATGGGCTGCAAGAGTAGGGCAGGCACGCGAGCGTCGCGCACGCTGTCGTCGACGGACGTCTGCACCGCAAGCCGTTCGTCGCCTAGCCGAGCGCGCTCGATCGCGAGGTAGGCGCACGCGTGTTCCACCTCGTTGATCACCGACGCGTCGTGGGGGTGATGGAGGAGATAGCGATAGAGGTCTGCGAGATCGGACACGAGGGCCCTCGCCTGCTCCGGGTCGCGCCGGATGGTGGCTCGGAGCGTATTGAGGGCATTGAACAGAAAGTGCGGCTCGAGCCGACTTCGGAGCGCGGCAAGCGACATCTCATTGGCCGCGGCCTGGGCTTCGACCAGTGCGACGGCCTGCTCCTGACGGCTGATGACCACGAGAGCGACGTTGACGAAGAGCGCCACACCGATTGCGACTCCGGCGAGCTGTGCCGCGAGGGCCGGGAGCGCGGCAACGGGATTTCCGTCGTTCACCCACAGGCCGACGGCCGTGAGCGAAAGGCCGGCAAGCTGGGCAACGGCGGCCCCACTCAAGACCCGCCAGCCGACGAACATCTTCTCGCGCCGAACCGACATGCGACCCGCCAACCATCCGTCCAGCACGGACGCCGCGACGTCCCATGGAAACCCTTCCGGGTGGAACCGAAGCACGTAAAAACCTCCGCCCAGAAGCCCGGTGACCGCGCCGGCGCGCGGCCCTCCGAGAATGCCGGCAATGATGATGCCGACCGCGCGCAGGTTGAGATGGTGCCCGAGCCAGTCGAATCCCATCGCCGAGCCCCACATCGAAAACAGGAGGCCGAAGATCACCACGACGGCGATGTCCCGTGGCCGCCCAACGCCGAGGAGTCGATTCCGCAGAGGCGGGACGAGGACGCCGATCAGGCCGCAGGTCGCAATGAGACTCAGCTTCTCGAAGAGCTCGGGGATCAGCAGCCGTACGTCCACCGGCAGAGCCTAGCAGCGTTTGTGCGCGTCGGCGTGGTC
Source organism: uncultured Myxococcales bacterium (assembly GCA_965601515.1). Taxonomy (GTDB): domain Bacteria; phylum Myxococcota_A; class Polyangia; order Polyangiales; family Houyiibacteriaceae; genus SG8-38. The sequence continues at coordinate 14,838 of CBFCWN010000007.1, forward strand.
TTCGCGGAACCGCTGAGCTATCGTCTGCCCATGCTTCGTGCGCGCCGCATGCCGCTTTTCGCCTCCGTTTTCGTGGGGTCCGCCGTGGTTGCTGCCTGCGGTGCGAACATCACACCGAAGCAGATCGACGAGCCCTGCACGCGGACGTCGCAGTGCGACACTGGCCTGGTGTGTCTGACCGGTGTTTGTCAGGGGGACTCGGAGGCCGGGACGGGCGGCGCCGGCGGTAGCCCCTAACCTTTGGGCACGCTCACTGCGTGCCGGACGCTTCGAGAAGGCTCCCGCCCTGATCGATGTACTCGAACCCGCCCTTCAGTACGAAGAACGCGCCGTTGTCCGCTCGGACCGTGACGTCCACTCGGCCGGGTTCGAAGCGACGGGGGGTCACCGCGAGCAGCGCCTGTTCGTTCTGAATCGAGACCTGCGCCGAGCGCTGTTTGCCGAAGTACACCGCGTAGCCGATGTCGAGTCGGACGTTCTCGCCGACGACGCGCACGGTCTTTCCACCCTGGAGTCCGCCGAAATCCGGATCGAGCCGTTGGAACGTCATCGCGGACGACTCCTGCTCGCACCCAGCGAGTAGGAGCGACACGGCGATCACCCAGAGAGCTCTATTGCGGCCTTCCCTCATCCCCCTACCAAGAAATTACCACGATCTCGATTCGGAGGCATGCTTGACATGAGCGTGGGCCCATTCGCACACTCGCGCTTACCGAAGTTGCAGTGACCAAGCAGAACCTCCTCGTCGTCGATGCCGACCCCCGCAGCCTGCGCGTGCTCGAAGTCAGCCTACGCAACGCGGGCTATAACGTCGCCGGCTGCCCGAGCGTGGGAAAAGCTTTCGAGATCCTCCACGCGAATAAGCCCGATCTCATCCTTTCGGATACCGCGTTCGCGGATATGGATGGCTTCCAATTCGTCGAACAGCTGCGTCAGAACAGCGATTGGGCGGAGATCCCGTTCATGTTCCTGTCGAGCGACGGGTCGATCGAGAGCAAGATCCGCGGCCTCGAGCTGGGCGTCGAAGACTACCTCACGAAGCCTATCTACATCCGCGAGGTGGTCGCGCGGGTCGGAATCGAGCTCGCGCGGCAGACCCGGGCCGGGCTCGCTCTGAAAAGCACCGACGGACGCACGCGCTTCAGCGGCTCACTCACGGAGATGAGCGTCGTCGACCTTCTGCAGACGATCGACGTGAGCCGAAAGTCTGGAGTGCTGACGCTCATCGCCGCCGACGGGCAGGAAGGCATGATCTCGTTCGACTCCGGCGCCGTCATCAACGCGATGGTCGAAGACCTTCGGGGCGAGGATGCGATCTACCGTCAGCTCCTGTGGCGGGAAGGTACGTTTGACCTCGAGTTCCGACAGGTGAGCCTGAGCGAGCGGACCGTACACCGAACCACGCAGGCGCTTCTGATGGAGGGCATGCGACGGCTCGACGAGTGGAGCCGTCTGTCCGAGCTTCTGCCTCCCTTCACGAAGGTGCTCGAGCTCGACGCCGAGATGCTTCGAGAGCGACTGCGCGAAATGCCTGACGACCAGAACCAGATGGTACGGCTGATCGACGGGGAACGGACGATCGGCGAGGTGATTCGTGCACACGGGGGCGACCACGTGGATGCGCTTCGCAAGTTCGTCGATCTCTACTTCGAGGGGATGGTCCGCGAGGTCGGCGAGATCAAAGACTCGATTCCCGTGTTGGCCGAGGCGTTCGTCGTTTCGTCGGCGCCGCCGCCACGCGAAGGCATCAATACGATTCCCGGGCCCGGCGGCGTTTCGGGCGCCAACGTCTCGGTCCCTGGCGCTCCTGGGCTTCCCGAGGTGTCGAAAACTTCGATCACGGCTCCCGACATCCCCTCGGTCGCGGATTCGCTCGCGGCGACGGTCATTGCGCCAGCGTCGGAGTCTCCGGGCGCGCCGTTGTCCGTTCCGGCATCGGCTCCCGTGCCCGGCTCGACACACCCTTCCGATCAGGTGACGACGCCGGTGTCGCTGCCTTCCCCGAAGCTCGACGCCACCGACATCTCCGATGAGGAGATCACGACGCCCTCGGGCCGTTCGGCGCCGCCACCGCCCAACACGAAGAAGGGCTGGAAGCCGGCGCCGCCTCCCGCGGCTGGCGGCTCCAACCGCACGCGCCAGCAAACTCCGCGTGGATTTCAGCAGGCAAGTCCGGAACGCTCGTCGTTTTCGGGCGGCACCATTCTCAACTGGTCGGACCGTCTCACGAACCTCGACGAGGGAGCAGACGACGGCGGGCGTGAAACCGTCGAGATGGGGAAGTGGGACGACTCGCTCGAGGAGCTCCGAAGCGATCCTGACGTCGACGAGGCGATCGAAGCGATCGATTCGGATCCGCCCCCTGGCCCGTTCGTTCGTTCGACTCCACCAGGTGCGCCGCCGGAGGAAGATGCGGTACAGGCGAAACGAGACACGCCTGCGCAGGAGGACTCGGCCGAACCGGAAACCGCAGACGAGCCGGATGACGTCGACCCGAACTATCACGAGCCGGACGACGTGGACCCTCCGCCGCTCACCTACGAGCAGGTGTTCGAGTCCGAGGAGGACGCAAGCATCCGCGCGCCACGCGCCGTCGAGCCGACCTCGATCGTCGTTGCCGGAAACGCGAAGCCGAGCGTGTTCCCATGGGTCCTGCTGCTGATGGCCGTGGTGTTGGGGGCGAGCGCGGTGGCCTTCGTCGTCACCCAGCGACGAGAGCCGGCAGCCGTGGCTACACCGAGTTCAGAGCCCGTCGTCCTGCCCGACCCCGCAACGGTCCTTGCTGCGGAGCCCGAAGTGGCCGCGGATACCGAGACGGTGACAGCGTCCGCCCGGCCGGAGCCCGAACCGGCACCGGACCAGGTACTCGACCAGGTACCCGAACCACTGCCGGTCGAAGATCCCGATGCGATCTACCCAGAGACGGGCGCTCCGGACACGTATGCGGCTCAGCTCGAGCTCGCACGTCGGCTGAAGCGAGGGTCGCGCGCGACGGCGGCCTACCGGCGTGCGATCGCGTTGAATCCAGAGGGGTCCGAAGCGCTCGCCGAGCTCGGTCGATTGATGCTCGCTCGACAGCACACTCGGGAGGCGACCGAGCTTGCGGAGCGCGCGACCGCGATCGATCCGAGCAACTCGCTCGCGTGGGTGACGCTCGGGGCCGCGCGACAGATGCGCGGCGATCGGCAGGGCGCGCGCCAGGCCTACCAGAGCTGCTCGAAGCTCGGAAGAGGCCGATACGTGTCCGAGTGCCGCGCCATGCTGCGCTGAGTCGGTCGCCAACTTTCTGGGTTCGCGTCGCTGCTGCTAGACTCCGGTGATGACTCTGGGGGGATGCGTTGGCCGTGGCTGAGCCGTTCGTTCACGAGACGGCTGTCGTCGACGAAGGCGCGGTGCTCGGGGAAGGCACTCGCGTGTGGCACTTCTCGCACGTGTCGTCGGGGGCTCGTCTCGGGGCGCGCTGCGTACTCGGGCAAAACGTGTTCGTCGGACCGAGCGTCGCGATCGGCGACGGTGTGAAAATCCAGAACAACGTGTCGGTTTATTCGGGAGTCACCTTGGAAGACCACGTGTTCCTCGGACCGAGCTGCGTGTTCACCAACGTGCTCACACCGCGGGCCCACGTGGAGCGGAAAGACGAGTTTGCCGAGACGCGGGTGGGTCGCGGCGCCACCGTGGGCGCCAACGCGACCATCGTTTGTGGACACGACCTTGGAGAGTACTCTTTGATTGGGGCTGGCGCGGTCGTCACCCGCGAAGTACCCCCGCACGCCGTGGTCGTGGGGAACCCAGCGCGCCGATTCGGTTGGGCCTGCCGCTGCGGCGAGGTTTTGCCCGACACCCGTGTTTGTCCGAGGTGTGGCGACACATACCGGATCGAAGGCGAGCGATGCGTTCGAGTGGGCGGCGATGACTGAAGAAGCGATCCCCATGCTCGACGTCGTCGAGCAAAATGGTCCGCTCCTCGATGCCCTCGTCGCGAAGGCCGCCGACGTCATTCGCTCGGGACAGTACGTCCTCGGACCCGAAGTCGAAGCCTTCGAAGAGGAAATCGCGGCGCACCTAGGGGTGAAGCACGCGATCGGTGTGTCGAGTGGGACCGACGCATTGCTGCTCGCGCTGATGGCCCACGGGATCGGCCCCGGCGACGAGGTGATCACGACCCCGTTCTCGTTCTTTGCCACGGCGGGCTGTATCGCTCGAGTTGGTGCGAAGCCCGTCTTCGTCGACATTCGTCCGGACACCTTCAATCTCGATGTCGATCGCGTCGAGGCGGCAATCGGCGAACGCACTCGCGCGATCGTTCCGGTGCACCTCTTCGGTCAGGCGGCCGACATGAAGTCGCTTTGGCAGGTCGCTTGCGAGCACGATCTGCCTATCATCGAAGATGCGGCACAGGCGGTGGGAGCCCAAAGCCCAGTCGGCCCCGTGGGAAAGCTCGGCACCTACGGTTGCTTCTCGTTTTTCCCTTCGAAGAACCTTGGCGGTTTCGGTGACGGGGGGCTTGTCACGACCGAGCTCCCCGAGCTGGCCGAGACCGCTCGCGTGATCCGCGCCCACGGCAGCAAGCCGAAGTATCATCACGCCCTGGTCGGTGGGAACTTCCGACTCGATGCGCTCCAGGCCGCGCTTCTTCGTGTGAAGCTTCCCGAGCTTCGCGGGTGGACCGAGGGTCGGGTGACGAATGCGGATCGCTATGACGCCGCGTTCGGTGATGCGGACCTCCCGGCGCCTCTCCTTCGGATCCCCAAGCGCGTTCACGACGGCCACGTCTACAACCAGTACGTGATTCGCACGACACACCGTGACGCCCTTCAGGCTCATCTGCGCTCTGCGGACATTGCCACCGCGATCTACTATCCGGTGCCCCTCCACCGGCAGAAGTGCTTTTTCGACCTCGGCTACGAGGAGGGTTCACTGCCAGAGGCGGAGAGAGCGAGCCGCGAAGTCCTGGCGCTTCCGATTTTCGCGGGGCTCGGCGAAACGCGCCAGCAGCGCGTCATCGACGAGGTCGTTGGCTTTCTCCGCACGTTGCGGTAGCCAAGGCCCGTTCGGCACCTTACAGTGCCTCGAGCCCCATGACAGGTCGTTATCATGCACCCTTCGCCGCGAAAGGGTCGCACAGCATCGATGCAGACGTTGCCAACCGGCTTCTTCGCATCGCCATGGATCAGGGTGGCGACTACGCCGACCTGTTCTTCGAGTATTCCGTGAGCGGAAGCTACGCTTACGACGAACAGATCCTGAAGTCGGCGCGGCGCGCGGTCTCCATGGGCCTCGGCGTGCGCGTCATGAAAGGAGACTCGACCGGCTACGCCTACTGCGAGGAGCTCTCCTTCGAAGCGATGAAGCGTGCGGCTGAAACCGCCGCGCAGATCGCAGCGGGGTCCTCCTCGGTTGCACCCGTCGACGTGGAGTTCCGCGACACGCCCGACCGGTATCCAGTCGGGGTCGAGTCCATCGACGTCGACGGCGAGCACAAAAAGGCGCTGCTCGATCGCGCGGACCGGGCGGCGCGCGCTGCCGATCCCCGGGTCATTCGCGTCGACGCTTCGCTAGCGGAGGGAGTCCGGGAGATTCTCGTCGCCAACAGCCTCGGTCACATGGCGAGCGACCGGCAGCCGATGATGCGCTTTGGCGTGAGGGTCATCGCCGACGACAATGGCAATCGTCAGTCCGGTTCGTCGGGCGGCGGAGGCCGCGTCGGGCTCGAGTATTTCGACGAGAAGACCCCGGAGTGGCACGCGAAGCAAGCGGTGCAACAGGCGCTCATCATGCTCGACGCGCGTGAGGCCCCCGCCGGCGAAATGGACGTGGTCCTCGCCCCGGGAGACAGCGGGATTCTGCTCCACGAAGCGGTTGGGCACGGCCTCGAAGCCGACTTCAACCGCAAGAAGACCAGCAACTACTCCGACCGAGTCGGAGAGTCCGTGGCCAGCGAGCTTTGCACCGTGGTCGACGACGCGACGCTCACCGGCTCCCGAGGGTCGATCAATGTCGACGACGAAGGACAGCTGCCATCCCGTTCGGTGCTGATCGAGGGCGGCGTGCTCCGCGGCTACATGCAGGACAGGCACAGTGCGGAGTTCTTCGGCACCGCCCCCGATGGACACGGACGCCGACAGAGCTTTCGCTCGCACCCGATGCCGCGCATGACCAACACGTTGCTGCTCGGAGGTCAGGACTCGCCCGAGGACATCATCCGAAGCGTCAGCCGTGGCGTGTATGCGAAGAAGTTTGGCGGTGGCCAGGTCGACATCTCGAACGGCGACTTCGTCTTCTCGCTGACGGAGGGATACCTCATCGAGGACGGCAAGCTGACCGCGCCGCTCAAGGGAGTGAACCTCATCGGAAACGGGCCGGAGGCCATGCGGAATGTCAACATGCTCGGGCACGACTTCGAGATTTCCGATGGTATCTGGACGTGCGGCAAAGACGGCCAGTCCGTACCAGTGGGCGTCGGGTGCCCGACCATCAAGATCGCTGCGATGACCGTGGGCGGGACCCAGGTGGCCGGGGGATGAGCCAAACCAGACAAGACGCCGCCGAGCTGATCGAGCTTGGGGACTCGATTGTCCGCAGGGCGCGCTCTGCCGGCGCCGACGTTGCCGAGGCGAGCGTCCACAGCGGCTCACACCTTTCGGCAAAGGTCCGAATGCACGAACCGGAGCTCGTCGAGGAGGCGGGCTCCCGTGCGCTCGGGCTTCGCGTCATGCTCGGTCAGCGCGTCGCCGCGACGTACACGAGTGACCTCAGCGACGCCGGTCAACGGCTACTGATCGAAGACGCTCTCGAGCTCGCGAAGCTCAGTGAGCCCGACGAATTCGCAGGCCCTCCCGAAGCCGCGCTGCTTTCGAGCCCGTCCGAATGGGCCGATCTCGACACGTTCGACGACAGTGTGAGTGACATCCTCGCAGACGAAGCGCTCGAGCGTGCGCTCACGGGGGAGCGTGCTGCGTTCGAGCTCGATTCCCGCATCACGAATAGTGAGGGCGCCTCGTTCACGCGAGCGCGCGGCCTGAGCGCGTTGGTGACTTCTGGCGGCTTCGCAGGAAGTGATGTCGGAACATACGCGTCGATCGTCGTCACTCCGGTCGCAGACGACGCCGACGGTAAGAAGCGCCGGGGTTACCATTGGTCGGCCGCTCGCCACTATCCCGACCTCGAGTCGAGCGTCGACGTCGGCGAGGAAGCCGCGCGCCGAACGCTCGCGCAGCTTGGAGCGATCAAGCTCTCCACTCAGGAGCTTCCGGTCGTGTTCGACAGAGATGCGGCCCGCTCGATTTTGGGATTGTTCGCAGGATGCATTCTCGGCGGGGCGATTTGGCGCAAGAGCTCCTATCTCGTCGATCGTGTGGGCAGCGAGGTCGCGAGCGACTTAGTCACCATCGTCGACGACCCGCTCTTACCCCGAGGGCCAGGGTCTCGGGCCTTCGATGGCGAGGGGCTGCTCTCGCGACGAAATGTCGTCGTCGAAGGCGGTTCGCTTCAGACGTATCTTCTCGATTCGTACTCGGGCCGAAAGCTTGGTCTCGACAGCACCGCCAGCGCATCGCGTTCCTCGTCCGGCGGAGTGTCGGCTTCGACCAGCAATCTGACGCTGCAGCCGGGGTCGATCAGTCGCGACGCCCTCGTGGCCGACACCAAGCACGGTCTCTACGTCACCGGGATGATGGGCTTCGGGTTCAACTCGGTGACCGGTGACTTCAGCCGTGGAGCGTCTGGCTTTCTCATCCGGGACGGCGAGCTTGCCGAACCCGTCTCCGAAGTCACGATCTCGCTCAATCTCAATGAGCTCTTGCACCGCATCGACGCGATTGCCGACGACATCGACTACCGTACGTCCATCGCGTCACCGACCTTTCGAGTGTCCTCGATGACCCTCGCCGGCAGCTAGGCCGCCCGCCTACTCGCGGGCGCGCGCGACCATGACGTCCACGTAGCTGGCCAGGTCCGGGCAGCTGAGCCCCGTTCCTGCGAGGAGCTCGCGGGCTTTCCGATCGTCGTAGATGACGTCCGTCTTCAAGTGATCGAGAAACGCGCGGGTCGTGTGAGTGAACCGCTGCATTCCGGGCGCGCGCATGAGGGCCGTCGCGAGATTGAGCGGGTCGTGTTCACGTGGTGCCGGTCGGCCGGTAGCCTCCGCGATCAGCTTGAGCGCCGCGTTCACGCTCACTGGCTTCGGGTCGACGATGTGGAACGTTCCGCCGATCGCGCGGTCGTCATCGCTGATGGCAATCGCGGCTTTGACGGCGTAGTCGACCGGCAGGGCGCTGATTCGAACGCCCGCATGGCTCGGCTCCGGGATTCTATAGTCTTCGGGAGCGCTGAGTAGAAAGCGAATCAGAAGGTAGAGCCCCGTCAGGTCCTCGGTCTCTCCTGTCCGCGAGTCCCCCACGAGAAGAGCCGGTCGCAGCACGACGACGGGAAGCTCGTCGGCTGTCTCCCGCAGCATGAGCTCGCACTTGTAGAGAGACTCTTCGACCACGTTCCGAAAACCCATGGAGTCCGAGAGCTCGTCCTCGAGCACGAACCCTTCTCGGTTTCCGGAGACCGTCGCACTCGACCAGAACACCAGCCGTTTCAGCCGCGGCACGGACTCCGCGAACTCGAGAAGCTCGATGGCGGCTTTGACGTTCCCGTCGGCCTCTTCGCGGGTCGCGGCGGGGTCGGTGATCGAAGCACAGTGGTGGATGACTTCGACGCGAGCGTTTAGCTGCGCAAGCTCGTCGCGGCTCAGTCCGAAGTCGATGGAGCGCGGGTCGCCGACCCAGATGGAAACCCGCTCGCGGGCGTCCTCTGGCAGCGTCCCAAGCAGCTCCTCTGCGCGATCGGTTCGAGCCTCGGGGACGACGCAGCAGACGGAACGTTCTCCTCGGAGCGCGAGCTCTCGGACCAAGTGCACGGCAGGCTGTCGCCCCGGGAACCCGGTTACCAAGACCGAGCGAGCTAGCGATCCCATCAGCCCTCTTCTCCTTGCGAAAAGCGGGCCACCAGCTGTTGGTGAATCTCGCCGACCTGGCGACGCGTACCCTCGAGGTCACCGTTGTTCGTCACCACGAAATCCGCAGCGGCCACTTTCCTCGAAAGAGGGAACTGCGACTCGATACGCGCGTTGGCTTCCTGAACCGTGTATCCGTCGCGTGCGATCAGGCGAAGGCGTTGGACCGCCTCGTCCGCGCTGACGACGACCAGCGCGGGGAAAGCGCTGTGCGCACCGGTTTCCACCAGCAGGGCGGCCTCGTACACCACGTAGGGCGCCTCGTGGTCGTCGTAGGAGGCGATGTGCTCGGCTCCGGCTGCGCCGATTCGTGGATGCAAAATCTCGTTGAGCTTCACGCGTGCTGCCTCGTCCTCGAACACGAGATCCCCGACTTTCTTCCGATCCAGGCGTCCCTCGTCGTCGAGCACCTCGGGACCAAATGCTTCGACGATGGCTTCGAGGCCCGGTGTGCCCGGCTCGACGACTTCTCTCGCGAGATCGTCAGCATCGACGACCGGGATGCCGAGCTCGGCGAACATCTTCGCCACGGTCGTCTTGCCGCTTGCGATACCACCGGTGAGCCCAACGACGGGTTTCATCGGCGCGCAGTATTGAGCATCACTCCAGTCGGGCAAGACGATTCGCGGCGTGCTACGCCGACGCCCATGAGAGCAGTCGTTCAACGGGTTCACGAGGCTGACGTCGAGGTCGACGGAGAGCGCGTGGGCGCGATCAAACGCGGGCTGCTCGTCTTCCTCGGTGCGGCTCGCGAGGACGAGACGAGCGACGTGCAGTACGTGGCCGACAAGATCGCAGGGCTGAGAATCTTCCCGAACGACGAAGGCAAGATGTCGCTCTCGGTCACCGACGTCGGCGGCGGCGTCTTGGTGGTGTCTCAGTTCACGCTCTTCGGCGACGTCCGCAGGGGTCGGCGGCCATCGTTCGACGGCGCCGCGGACCCTGTCGACGCCGAACGCCTCTATCAGGAAGTTGTCGATGCGCTGCGCGCGAAGGAGCTGACGGTCGAGACCGGCAGGTTTCGCGCGATGATGGACGTTCGGTCGAACGTGGATGGTCCCGTAACCATCCAGATCGACAGTCGGAAGCTTTATTAGGCTTCGGCAAGCGGACACGGCATAATCCGAGCCCGATGCTCCGGGTCGCAAGGGAACGGCGCGCGTGGGTGCTGGCAGCGCTCGTCGTGCTCATCGTCGGGGCGGTGCTTTGGTTTTTCGGTGCTCCGTACGCAAAAGCGAGAGCCGAGCGTGCCATCGGTGCGCGTCTTGGCATGGTTGCGACCATTGGTGAGCTAGACCTCTCGATGTCCCGAGCCGAGCTTCGAGGCGTTGAACTGCGCGGACTCGAAGGCGGTCTGACGGTGCGCATCGAAAAGCTCACGGCTGACGTCAACGCGCTCGCTGCGCTCTTCAAGGGGGCGGGCGCGGTTGGTGCCGTTCGCGCTCGCGCGGTGGACGTCGACCTCGACCTCGCAGATGCAGGTGCCGCGGGCTCTCTTTCGTCGATCCGCAATCGTCTTGCGCGCCGTTCATCGGTCAAGTCAGACGGTGGCGGAACGTCGCCTTCTCGGGGCGGACGCGCGTACGACGTCAGCGCGATCGAAGTGGACGTCGCAGACGCGTCGGGTCCGATGCTCTCGGTACGTGACGCTGCGCTTGTCAAAGAGGGCGATCGGGTGACGTACTTCGCCGAAGAGACGCTGCTCGGCGAGCTCGACCACGATCATGTCCGAGCGGGTCCGCTCGAGGTGACGCTCGAGCGCAGCGATGGAGTCTGGGTACTCGATTCCTTCGAGCTTGCCGGTGGCCGAGTTCGCTCGATGCGCGACGCGGACACGGAGCAAGAGGCGTTGGCGCTGCGGGTGCGCGCCGCAATTCGGACCGTGCGTGGATCGCCGGAGCCTACAGACGCGACCGACGAGCCCTCAACCGAACCCGTAGCGGCGACCGACGAGCCATCGACCGAACCGGTATTCGTGCCGGCCGAGCCTACAGCCGCGCCCGCTTCCTCTCGTCGGCTGTTCTCGAGGTTGGCGCCAGACGCCGAGGTCAAGGTTCGGGGCGTCGACCTCGAAAGCAGGACCACAGAGGACGGTCGAATCGAACGCATCCGCGGGCTCGATGTTTCTCTGAACGGGCGCGGCGACGGGTGGTTCCGCATCGAAGCGAATGGGGAAACCACCCGAGGTGGCGTTCTGACGGTGGACATGAGCGTGCATCCCGACGACGCCCGTGCCGAGGGAAGCATTGGACTGCGTCGGTTATCGTTGGCGCTGATCGCGCCGTTTGTCCCCGAGGTGCCGTTTTACGAGCCTGAGGTCGGCTCGTTTAGCGCCGAGCTCGAACTCGTGGCCGAGTCCACGGACCGTATCGCGATCGAAGGCGGGTTTCGCATCGAGGAGCTCGGCCTCTTCGACGAGCGCATAGCCGCCGATCCGATCGAGCACGTTGGAGTCGCCGCGCGAGGCAAGGGGGCGTGGCACCCGAACGAGCGACGCCTCGAGATCGAGCTCGCGACGGTGCGGATGAATGACGCGCAAATGATGCTCGAAGGCGAGGTGGAGCGTACGCCAGAGCACTATCGAGTCGACCTCACGGCGAAGCTTCCACCTACCGATTGCAACGACGTCGTGAGCGCAATCCCGCGCGATGTCCTGCGTTCGCTCTCGCGTTTTCGGTGGGTCGGGAACTGGAGCGCTCTGACGCACCTCTCGCTCGACTCGCGTGACCTTCAGGCGACCGAGCTCTCGATTCGCGTTCGAAACCTGTGCGAGTTCACCGCTGCGCCGAAATGGGTCGCCGTCGAGCGCTTCCAAGAGCCCTTTCGTCATCGCGTCGTCGAGCCGGACGAAACGGTCTTCCGAATGCGTACTGGGCCCACGACGGACAACTGGGTGGCCTTCGAGGAGATCAGTCCGTTCGTCGTTCCTGCTGTCATCAGTCATGAAGACGGAGGCTTCTTCGACCATGGCGGCTTCGCACCGTGGGCGATTCGCGATGCGCTCGTTCGCAACCTCGAGGAGGGTCGGTACGTCGTTGGGGCAAGCACCATCTCCATGCAGCTTGCGAAGAATCTCTACCTCAAGCGCGAAAAGACGATCGCACGCAAGGCGCAAGAAGTGCTCCTTACCTGGTGGCTCGAGAGTCAGCTGACCAAGGAGCAGATCCTCGAGCTGTACCTGAACGTCATCGAGTATGCGCCCGGCGTCTACGGCTTACGCAACGCAGCCGCGTACTACTTCGGTCGAGAGCCCATCGAGCTCAGCCCGGCGGAGTCCGCGTTCCTCGCCTGCGTTCTCCCTTCGCCCAAGAACTACTACGTTTCGTTCGAGAGAGGAAAGCTGACGCGGCCGATGAAGAATCGCTCGAAGCGGCTGCTCGAACACATGGCGAAGCGGGAGCGGATCGGCCCCGACGCCTTGGCCTACGGACTCGCCGAGCTCGAAGACTTTCAATTTCGCAAGGAGGGTGACCCGCCGCCGTCGCCTCGGATTCTGCCGCCGCTCGGGGCCCCCGAAGAACCGCTCCCCGAAGATCTCGATCCGTATGAGGCGCTCTTCCTCGCCCCCTGAGCCTGCCATTTATTGGGACCACCCATTCGGGTAGGGGTAAACACGAGCCAGGGGGAGGCCCGCCGATGAATCGGTGGTGCCGAGTTTCGTCCGAGGAAAGATGCGAGGGTTGCTTGGCGTGGTCGTGAGGTCGAGGTTTGCATACATCTCGTTGATCTTCGGGGTTCTGATTCAGTCGACCATCGTGGCTGCAGCGGAGCCGGATCCCGCGGTCGTCGTCATTACTCCCGGGGACGACGCAACGCAGGGGGCTGCGATTCGCATCGACGGAGAGCCGTCGGGCAATGTGCCGCTTCGCAAGACGCTCACGCCGGGTCGACACCTGATTCAGGTCGGTAAGCGAGGCTTCGTGACGTTCTCCAAGTGGGTCACCCTCAGCTCGGCCGAGGTTCTCAACCTGCCCGTCGTGCTTCAGCCACAGGCCCCCACCACCGGATCGCTCTTGATTTCCGCCGACGTAACCGGGCTGCCTGTGCGAATCGACGGTGAGCTTCGTGGGAACACGCCTCTTGTCGTCGATGGCCTTGCGGAAGGCGAGCACGCAGTCGTCATCGAGAGTCCCGGGGAGGGCTACAAGCCGTTTTCGACGATCGTCACGGTTCGAGCCAACGAACGTGCCACCGTCGAAGCGAATATTCGCATTGCTCCGGACCTCGGAAGTCTCCGCGTCATTGCCAGCGTCCCGGGCGCCATCATCAGCCTCGACGGGGAAGACATCGGTGTCGCTCCGGCCGCGCGCGGGAGCCTCACGCCAGGCGAGCACATCGTCACCGCTCGCGCGACGGGCTATGAGCCCGTCGCGCAGACCGTCACCGTCATCGCAGGTCGCGAGCGCGTCGTGTCGTTGCGCTTCACGACGCCCAGCAACGATGTCAGCCGAATCCTCGTACGGGCGAGTGTTCCTGACGCGGTCGTGACCGTGGACGGCATCGACTACGGGAATCCTCCCGTCAACATCGAACCCGCCGAGCCTGGGACGCATTCGATCGTCGTTCAGGCGCCCGGGTATCGTGAGGTTCGGCGCTCGTGCAGCGTTGGCCCAGGCCGAAACTGCGATGTGTATGCGGACCTCAACGCGCTCGGCGTTCCCGTTCGAGTCGAAGCGAACGTCGCAGGTGCCCAGCTCTTCATCGACGGCGAGCCTCGAGGTCCCGTTCCCTGGGAGGGCGACCTTCCGGAGGGTTCCCACGCAATCGAGGTGCGGGCGGAAGGCTACGAGAGCCACACCGAGAGCATCGTCCTCGAAAAGTCGTCTCGCGTCCGCCTCATTCAGGTGATTCTCGGGGCCACGGTGGCCACCCCCGACACCACCCAACGAAACAAGGCCGCCGAGCGAGAAGACCCGCTTCGAAACACGGTGACGCACGCCGGCGGGCCCATCGCTCCGGGTATCGCGACGCTCGACCTGTCGACGGGATGGCCATGGCTTGCCTCACTCGGACTCCGTGCGGGCCTCACCGACTTCCTCGACGTCGGGCTCTACGTCGCGACGTTCGGGCGTCTCACGGATTTCTGGCTGAGCACGAAGGCGGGCTGGAAAGTCTCTCGTTACTTCTCGCTTGGAGGTGATCTCCAAGTCGGTGGCGGCATCGGTCCGTCACAGCGCGACGAGAACGGGGTGCGGCACCCGACCAACAACTTCTTCATTAGCCTCGACGCGATCTTCAGCCTGCACTACCCGCCGCGCGGCGCTTTCTCGCTGTGGATCGCGATGGACTTCAACAGCGACCGATGGGATTTCGACGGTCGCAACAATCGCGTGTCTGTGACAGGCTCCCGTCAGAACGTCGTCCGAGCCAGGCTCGGCGGTTCGTTGGAGTTCGTCGTGACTCGGAAGTGGAACGTGTGGGTCGAGGTGGAAGGCATCGTGGCGGGCGATCGGCGGCGCATCCTGGGTGACGTGTTCGGCGGCGGCCGCGCCGATTCCATGGTCTACGGACAGCTTGGCGCGACCTTCAAATTCGGCAGCCCCAAGGGATCGGAATGATCGAGGGCCACTTCATCGTCCTCGAAGGCATCGACGGATCGGGGACCACGACTCAATGCTCGATCCTCTCGGATCGCTTCGCGGACCGCGGACTACCTACGCACGTGACCCGCGAGCCGAGCGACGGTCCGGTCGGCGTCCTGATTCGGCAGATCCTCACCGGGCGCGTGGTGACACCCGGTCAGCACGGCTCGCGGCCGCCGAGCTGGGCCACCATGGCCGCTCTCTTTGCCGCCGACCGGCTCGACCACCTCGAAGCGGAGGTCAACCCGAACCTTCTCGACGGCGTCACCGTCATCTCCGATCGATACGATCACTCTTCGGTGGCCTACCAGACCGTGAGCAGCGAAGGGCAGGCCGACGTCACCGCGTGGGTGCTCGATCTCAACCGACACGCGCGACGACCCGACCTCACGCTGGTACTCGACGTCGACCCGAAGGTGGCTGCAACCCGGCGCGATTCGCGATCGGGAAACCCCGAGCTCTACGAGGTCAGCGAGATGCAGGCGGAGTTGGCTCGCTTCTACGCGAAAATCGACGAACTTTTCCCAAATGATAACATTGTGCATATCGACGCGAATCGAGGCGTCGACGAAGTGACCGAGGCGGTTTGGTCCGAGGTGTTGAAGCTTCGAAGGGAGTCGACATGAGCCGCGATCTGATTGTGTGGAGTGCCGCGTTTCTGGTGACCGTCGTCATCGGCTGCGAGAACAGCAAGCTGCAGCGTGAGATGATGGGCGATTCGACGTGGGAAACCTCGAGCGGCTACGAGGACATCGAGGTGCACGAGAAGAAGAATCGGACCGACGAAAGGTGGGAGAAGGAAAACGCTCCGATGCAGGGCGAGGAGCCGCAGAGCAGTCTCGGCTACCCGCGCGTCCGGTCGGGCTACATCGACCGCTCGGATCTCGTCCCCGTCCTCGACGCGGGGCTCGGCCGCTACCTACAAAACGTCGAGACTCAGCCCGAGTTCCACCAGGGCGTCTTCGTCGGATTTCGCATCGTCAGCCTGTTCCCGGGTGAGCTCACCTACGCCTCACTCGACCTGCGACCCGGCGACATCGTCACTCGGGTGAACGGGCGCTCCATCGAGCGTCCCGAGCAGGCGGTTGCGGTTTGGGAAGCGCTCCGCACCGCATCGAATCTCGTCGTCCACTACCAGCGTGGCGAAGACGAGCATGCGCTCCACTTTCGGATCGTTGACGAGAGTTAGGTCCGACTCCACGGTTCGGCGGTGAAGTCCACGAACCGCTTCGCCATCGCGGCGACCACGCTTCTCGGTTACACCGTAGCCGTCGTGCTCTGGGGCGCGTTCGTGCGGGCGTCGCTGTCAGGGGATGGCTGCGGCGACCATTGGCCGCTCTGTAACGGTGTCGCGCTCCCCGTCGAGCCGACCACGAAGACCATCATCGAGCTCACGCATCGGGTCACATCGGGCCTGTGCTGGATCGGCACGTTGGTCCTGTTCGTGTGGGCTCGTCGCGGATTCCCGCGGGGACACGCGACTCGAAGCGCTGCCGGATGGAGCCTTTTCTTCATGACCACCGAAGCGCTGGTCGGCGCCGGTCTCGTGCTGTTCCGCATGGTCGCGTCGAACCCGTCAACGGCGCGGGCAGCATGGATGAGCGCGCATCTCATCAACACGTTCCTATTGCTGGCCGCCCTTACGTGGATGGCGGCCAGCGCTTGGAAGCCCGAGGGCGTCCGCTTCGCCGGCAGCACGTGGTCACGCCGAGCCTTTGGGGTCGCCGCGATCGCGGTGCTCTTCGTCGGCGTGAGCGGCGCGGTCGCTGCGCTTGGCGACACGCTCTTTCCCGCATCCAGCCTGGCCGAGGGGATACGTGAGGATTTCTCGCCGACCTCTCACGTCTTTCTACGCCTGCGCATTTGGCATCCGGTGATCGCCGTTCTGGGCTCCGGATACTTGCTTTGGTTGGCCAGCGCGCTGATGGCACAGCATGACGGTGTGCGACTGCGACGCCTCGGATTAACCCTTGGCTCGCTCGTGCTTCTTCAAATCGGCGTTGGTTTACTCAATGTTTGGTTGCTCGCGCCCGTGTGGATGCAGCTCTTCCACCTTCTGATGGCGGACGCGACCTGGATCGTTCTGGTACTGCTCGCACTTTCCTCACCGCCTCGCAGCTCCGATGTTACCCTAGCGGCGTCGTGAGCGACCCGTACCTCGGCAAAGAAGTAGCCGGCCAATTCCGAATCGTCGAGAAGATCGGCAAGGGCGGGATGGGCGCCGTTTACAAGGCCGAGCAGCCCGACATGAATCGCTACGTCGCGATCAAGATCCTCCACTCCCGTTATCTCTCGCGCAGCGATTTGGTGTCTCGGTTTCGGCGTGAGGCCCGAGCGATGAGTCAGCTCTCGCATCCCAACACGGCGCGGGTCTTTCTCTACGGTCAGCTGGAGGACGGCGCTTGCTACTTCGTCATGGAGCACCTGGTCGGGCAGAACCTCTCGCAAATCGTCCGCGCCAAAGGCCGCATGGATCCGACACGTGCGATTCGGATCATGATTCAGGTCTGCGGCGCGCTCGAGGAAGCGCACCAAGCGGGTATCGTGCATCGTGACCTCAAGCCCGAGAACATCTTCATCACGACGCAGGGCGGCATCCGAGACTTCCCGAAGGTGCTCGACTTCGGGCTCGCCAAGGTGACCGAGCGTCAGATGCGGCCCGGCTCCATGGTGCTGACTCAGCAGGGGATGGTGTTCGGTACGCCCGAGTTCATGAGTCCCGAGCAGGCGCACGGAAAAACGCTAGACGCGCGCTCCGACATCTACTCCCTCGGTGTGATTCTCTACGAGCTGCTGACCGGGAAGCTTCCTTTCGATGCCAAGCAGCCGATCGAATACATCCAGCTGCACGTCAACGCACCTCCGATCCCACTCTCCGAACGGTGCCCGGAGGCCGATTTTCCAGACGGTCTCGAGGAAGTCGTGATGGCTGCCCTCGCGAAAAAGCCAGAAGAGCGCTACACGAGCGCCGCCGCGTTTGCGGCCGCTCTCGAATCCGTGCTTCAGGTCGATGCGGGGGAGGGCGGGTCGATCACGCTCCCGACGCCTGTCCCCGCGGCCCCGGCGCCTCAGCCGGCGCCACCCATCCAGCAGGCTGTACAGGTGCCGGCCGCCTCCAAGGCACCCTGGATCGTTCTTGGCATCAGCGTCGTGCTTGCTGTGGCCGGCGTTCTGGCGCTTTTGGCGGCCTACAGCGCGGGCTCTTGACCCCTGCGGGCGGTGCTCCTACGCCTTCCGTTCCGGGACCTTGACCGTGTTTGGTGAGGGCGTCACAGTGGCGCCGCTTCCGGCGGAACCGATGACCACAGCTACTCGACCAGCGACCATGATGCTGACCGTCCGCGACCTCGTCGCGCTGACGAAGCCCCGCATCACGATGATGGTCCTCGTCACGGCTGCCGGCGGGATGTGGCTTGCGCCAGGGTCGCTCGACCTCGGCTCGGTCCTGGTCATGCTCCTGACGACGGGCATGGTGGTAGGCGCGGCGAACACGCTCAACTGCTACCTCGAGCGGGATAGCGACCGGCTGATGCCTCGCACCGCGAAGCGCCCGTTGCCAGACCGTCGACTTGCGCCGTCTTGGGCACTGACCCTTGGAATCGCGATGGGGCTCTTTGCGGTACCGACCTTGACGCTCGCGGTGAACCCCACGACCGGGCTGCTTGGCGCGATCGCGCTCGTGAGCTACGTGGCGATCTACACGCCCATGAAGCAGTACACCCCGGCGGCGCTGTTCGTCGGCGCGCTCCCCGGGGCCCTTCCGCCACTGATGGGCTGGACCGCCGTGACCGGTAGCGTCGCAGCTCCCGGCCTGGTGCTCTTCGGCATTCTCTTCTTTTGGCAGATCCCCCATTTCATCGCGATCTCCGTCTTCCGGCAGGAAGAGTACGAGCGCGCCGGCCTGAAGGTGCTGCCGTCGGTGCGCGGCATCCGGACCGCGAAGGTGCAGGCCACGATTTACGCTGGCGCGCTCTGGGCCGTTTCTCTTCTGCTCGTCCCATACGGTCTGGCAGGCATGATCTACCTCGGGGCCGCTGTGCTGCTCGGGGGGTACTTCTTCTGGGCCGCCGTTCGCGGCTTCTGGGTCGAGGACTCCGACGCGTGGGCCATGAAGCTCTTCGTCGCGTCCCTGATCTATCTGACCGCGCTCTTCGCGGCACTGATCATCGATGCGCTCTAAGTCGCTCCTTCTCGCAGTCCTCGTCGCTTTGTCCCTCTCGGCATGCACCAAGAGGAAGGCCGAGGACGTTCCCGTGCTGACCACGCTCCCCGAGTTCGCCCTCGTGGACCAAGACGAGCAGGCGTTCACGCTCGACACCATGAAGGGTGACATCTGGGTCTCGGCCTTCGTGTTCACGCACTGCAACTCCACGTGCCCCCGACTTACGGCCCACATGAAAGGCCTCCAAACACGTCTTTCCGACGTGCCGAGCGCCAACTTCGTGTCCGTGAGCGTCGACCCGCGCAACGACACCCCCGAGGTGATCAAGGCGTACATGTCGAAGAACGAGATCGATGAGAGCAACTGGCGTTTCGTCACCGGTGAGGAAGACTCGATTCGTCGCGTCGTCGTCGACGGTTTCAAGGTCGGCATGGGGGACGAAGAGAGCGTGGCCCAGGGGGGTGATGACATCATGCACAGCAACGCGTTCGTGCTGGTCGACACCGACGCCCGTGTCCGGGGGTACTACCGCGCCAACAACGATGGGATCGCCGATCTAGAGCGGGATCTCAGAGCGATCGCCGCCGGTCCCGAGTAGCGTTGATGCGCTCGGGCTTCGGTGTTAAGCGCACCGCATGAGTGAGAGCATCCCAGTTGCCGAGCGGCTCAGCGTCGTCAAACCCTCTGCCACCGTTGCCGTCGCCCAGCGTGCGCGCGAGCTCAAGGCCGAGGGCATCGATGTGCTTTCCTTCAGCGTTGGGGAGCCGGACTTCGACACGCCCGAGCACATTCGCGAAGCGGCGAAGCAGGCGATCGACTCGGGACAGACCCGATACACAGCCGCGCGCGGCGTCGTGCCCCTGCGCGAGGCGATTTGCGAGGCGTCTGCCAAGCGACGTCCCGGTGTCACCTACACGCCGGCCGAGTGCATGGTGTCGGTAGGCGCGAAGCACACGCTCTTCAATCTCGCGCTTGCGCTCTACAATCCCGGCGACGAAGTGATCATCCCCGCACCGTACTGGGTGAGCTACCCGGAGCAGGTTCGCCTCGCCGGCGCCAACCCGATCATCGTTCAGACCACCGAGGACGACGGCTTTCGCATGACCCCGGAAGTGCTCCGCGAGACGATCACGCCGAAGACCAAAGCATTGCTCCTGTGCTCGCCCTCGAATCCGACCGGTGCGGCGTACAGCGGCGAGCAGCTTTGCGAACTTGCGGACGTGGCCGGTGAGCACGATCTCTGGATCATCGTCGACGAGATCTACGGTCAGCTCGTGTACGGCGGCTTCGAACAGAAATCGATCGTAGACGTAGCGCCAGAGCTTCGCGACAAGATCATCATCGTCGACGGTGTCAGCAAGACGTTTGCCATGACCGGATGGCGTATCGGTTGGATGCTCGGTCCGGAGTACGTCACCAAGGCCTGCGAGAAGATTCAGGGCCAGGCGACCACCAATCCAAGCTCCGTAGCGCAGCAGGCAGCGATTGCGGCTCTCACGGGCCCCTGGGCGCCGATGGAAACGATGCGGTTGGCGTTCGAAGAGCGCCGCAGCATCATCGTCGACGGCTTGAACGCCATCGACGGCATCAGCTGTCGCCTGCCCGAGGGCGCATTCTACGCGTACCCGAACGTCCAGGGGCTTCTTGGCAAGGAGGGCGGCGGCAAGGTGCTCGAGACCGACCTCGATTTGGCCGGCTACCTCCTCGAGGAGGCGCGTTGCGCGGTCGTTCCGGGGACGGCATTCGGTTCCCCCGGCTTCGTCCGCATGTCGTACGCCGCCGCGAACGACATGATTCGCGAAGGCCTCAACCGGATCGGCGAGGCGGTTTCGAAGCTCAGCTAGGCGCGCGAGCGCTTCGCTCCCGTGCCGCCACGATGCTGGTGCGCGCCAGCAGTGCGACGGCAAGCACGGTGAGGATCAGCGCGCTTGGCGTCCTCGGTCCGTATCCGGCGCTCAGGAGGAGCATGAGGGCGGCGCCAAGCTGACGCCGGGAAGAGTCTTTCGACAGAATCGCCGCAACGGTCACCGCCCAGCCGATGCCGAGCGGGATCGCGTAGAGAATCGCGACGCGCTCGGGCAGAAGGTCGAGCTTCAATGCCCCGTAGAGCAGAGTCGACAACTCGGGGCCGACGGTTTTGCTCAGCAGCGCGAACTCGACGGTGACGATCGCGGCCGTAACTGCGGAAAGGGCGAGCGCGACTTTGCCCCGAAGCGTGCCCCAAGGAATCCGAAGAAAGAACGCGGCCACGATCGGTACCGCCAGATACGCGAGCTCACCCGACCAATGAAACGCGTTGGCGAGCCGTGCAGTCTGTGGCCAGAAAAATCGCTCACCGATCAGCGTGGTGCTCATCGCAGCGAGCCCGCTCAGGGATGCCACCAGCGTGAGAATCATGGTGGCGATCAGTGCCGGGGCGGAGCGCCAGTGAAGACCTGCCAAGACGAGAAGCACGATGACGGCGTGGGAGAGCGCAGCCACGACCAGCACGAGCTCTTTGCGAGTCAGGGCCATGGGAAGGATCGTCATCAGCGTGACGATCGGGATCAGTACCCAGCCGAAGCCAGCCAGGCTTGCTCGCGCAGACATCGGAAGGCCGCTCTGCCGCGATGCGAGTGACCCGAGGGCGAAACCGAGCGCGACGAGACCCGCGACGACGCTGAGGTTGAGCGCGAACCGACCGGTGTCGGACATGTGTCGAAGGGTGTCGACGGACCAGCTCGAGTGGCCGAGCTTGATCAGGAAACCGTTGAGCGTCAGGTCGGCCACCGCGGCCACCGCGGCCATCCAGGCGAGCGGAGGAACGGCGGTCAACCGATTCATCGGGGCTGCTGGGGCGTGCGCGACCGAGGTCATGGATGGAAGCGCTGAATCAATACCGTCGGTCAAGGTGCCCGGACCCTACGCGCCGATTCTAGCGCTTTCAAGGCACTCTGCTAAACCACAGGCGTGACCGTCGCTCGCCAGGATTGGACCCTCCACGAAGCACGCGCGCTTCACGACCTTCCCTTGACCGACCTGCTGTTCCGGGCGCAGGAGGTGCATCGCGCCACGCAGCCGCGAGACTCCGTCCAGCTCTGCTCGCTGCTCTCGATCAAGACGGGCGCATGCCAGGAAGACTGCGCGTACTGCCCGCAGTCTTCGAAGTACGACACCGGAGTCGACGCCGAGCGCCTGATGGACGTCGAAGACGTCCTTCGGAAAGCGCGCGAGGCCAGAGACGCTGGAGCGAGCCGATTTTGCATGGGCGCGGCATGGCGAAGCCCGAAAAAGGGGAGCCGACAGTTCGAGCAGGTTCTCGAGATGGTCCGTGGGGTACGCGAGCTCGGCATGGAAGCCTGCGCAACCCTCGGGATGCTCGACGACGAGCAGACCCAGGACCTCAAGGACGCGGGTCTCACGGCGTACAATCACAACCTCGACACGTCGGAGTCCTTCTACGGCGAGATCATCACCACGCGGACGTACACCGATCGGCTCGAAACCATCGCACGTGTTGCCGCCGCCGGAATTTCGGTCTGTGCTGGCGGAATCATCGGCATGGGTGAGAGCATCGACGATCGCGTGGCGATGCTCGTCACGCTCGCGAATCTGGATCCGCAGCCCGAGAGCGTTCCGGTCAACGCGCTCGTCGCCGTCGAAGGCACGCCGCTCGCCGATCAGAAGCCGGTCGATTCGCTCGAGCTCGTTCGCATGTGCGCGACGGCGCGCATCATGATGCCGGGGGCGCGCGTGCGTCTGTCCGCGGGACGCGCCTCGATGAACCGTGAGTCGCAGCTGCTGTGCTTCATGGCGGGCGCCAACAGCATCTTCTTCGGAGACAAGCTCCTCACCACCGGGAACCCCGACCACGATGCCGACATGGCGTTGCTTCGCGAGGCGGGGCTGCGACCGCTGGATCCTGAAAACGCCGCCCCACCCAGCGCAGCGGAGTAGGCTTGAGCCCGGAATTGCAGGGCTTTTCTGCTGCCTGTTGTTATTGAATTTGATTTGCAACTTCGAGCTGCTATGTAGTGGACATGCTCATTTGCCACTGCCACGCCGTGAACGACCGGACGATTCGCCAGTGCGTCGATGCGGGCGCGCGAAGCGGGAACGAGATTCGCGAAGCATGCGGAGCAGGTGGGACCTGCGGCGGTTGTCGGCAGCAGATCGATCGTCTGATCGAGCTTCATCACGGTGCTCGCGACGCGATGGAAGCGCGCGCTTCGCAAGGGTAAAGCGCACCATCTGATAACGCCTTTCAACTTCAAACTTAGTTCGTTGCGATGCGTTGGTCGCATCCTTATGCTCGCTCGGTAAGGAACCGACATGAAGGGCAACGACGAAGTCATCAACCTGCTCAACGAGGTGCTCACCTCGGAGCTCACCGCGATCAACCAGTACTTCATCCACTCGAAGATGTGCCAGGACTGGGGGTTCGCGCGTCTCGCCGCAAAGAAGCGCGAGGAATCCATCGAAGAGATGAAGCACGCAGACGCGGTGATCGAACGTATTCTGTATCTCGAAGGCGTTCCCAACATGCAGCGCTACTTCCCGGTCAAGGTCGGCGAAGACGCCATCGAGCAGCACCGACTGGACCTCGAAGTCGAGTACGACGCGGTGAAGCGTCTCAACGACGGCATCGCGCTTTGCCGTGACAAGGGCGACAACGGCAGCCGCGAGCTGCTCGAGGGGATCCTGCTTCAGGAGGAAGAGGGAATCGACTGGCTGGAGGCGCAGCTTCACCTCGTCGAGGTTCTCGGCGCCGAGCGGTATCTCTCCGAGCAGATCGGCGGCAACTAGCGCCCCCGTAGTTGGGGGTTTCGCCACTCTCCCGGATCGCTGCTACACCACGCTTCGATGGAAGCGCATCCGCTTGCTGGGCACCCCGCGCCTCCCGAAGTGCTCGTCGATGTCGACGCGCTTCTGGGGGCATACTTCGATGACACTCCAGATCCGGACGAAGCGTCACAGCGGGTCAGCTTTGGGACCTCGGGCCACCGCGGGTCGTCCCTTCGTCGGAGTTTCAACGAGGCACACATCCTCGCGACGACTCAGGCGATCTGCGACTACCGAAAGGCCGAGGGAATCACGGGTCCTTTGTTCCTCGGAATCGACACCCACGCATTGTCGGCTCCGGCGGCGAAGACGGCCCTCGAGGTCTTGGCCGCGAACGACGTCGTGACCTGCATCGCGTCGGATGGGCACTACACGCCGACGCCCGCGGTGTCGTTCGCGATCCTCGAGCACAATCGCTCGAGCGAGCATGACGCGGACGGCATCGTCGTGACGCCGTCACACAACCCGCCCGAAGACGGTGGCTTCAAGTACAACCCACCGAACGGCGGTCCGGCGGATACCGAAGTCACGTCTTGGATCCAAGACCGCGCGAACCGACTTCTCGCGTCCGGCTTGAGAGAGGTCAAGCGAGTGTCGTACGAAGCCGCGCGGAAGGCCGACACCACTCACGTTCACGACTTCGTCACGCCCTACGTCGATGCGCTCGAAACCATCGTCGACGTGAAGCGAATCGCCGAGGAGGGGCTTCGCATTGGCGTCGACCCGATGGGCGGATCGGGGATCGCCTACTGGCCTCGTATCGCGTCGAAGTACGGCCTGAAGCTCGAAATCGTCAACGACTCCATCGATCCCAGGTTCGCGTTCATGACGCTGGATCGCGACGGCAAGATCCGCATGGACTGTTCGTCTCCGTACGCCATGGCTCGGCTGGTCGACCTTCGCAATCACTACGATATCGCATTCGGCAACGACACTGACTTCGATCGGCATGGCATCGTCACTCCGAGCTGGGGCCTTCTGAACCCGAATCACTATTTGAGCGTTGCGATCAACTACCTGTTCACCAACCGAGGCTGGGACGAACGCGCCGCAGTGGGAAAGACCCTCGTCAGCAGCGCGATGATCGACCGAGTTGCAAAAGACATGCACCGTCGCCTTGCCGAAGTCCCCGTCGGTTTCAAGTGGTTCGTCCGCGGACTCCTCGACGGGTCGTACGGGTTCGGCGGAGAGGAAAGTGCCGGCGCCTCGTTCCTCCGCAAGAACGGCACCGTCTGGACGACGGACAAAGACGGTATCGTGATGAACCTCCTTGCCGCCGAGATCACCGCCGCGACCGGCAAGGATCCGGGCGAGAATTACCAGCTGCTGACGCAGCGGTTCGGTGCGCCGGTGTATGAGCGGATCGACGCTCCCGCGACGCCGGCTCAAAAGGCCGCCCTGAAGTCCATGAGCGAATCCGACCTCGATGCGTCCGACCTTGCCGGCGAGCCCATTCAGCAAGTGCTGACGCGAGCGCCCGAAAACGACGCCCCCATCGGCGGGCTCAAGGTCACCACGGAGAACGGCTGGTTCGCTGCACGCCCGTCGGGCACGGAAGACGTCTACAAAATCTACGCGGAGAGCTTCACCGGTCGAGAGCATCTCGCTGCGATTCAGAAAGAGGCTCAAGAGCTGATCGGCCGCGTGTTCGACAAGGGTCCCGAATGCTAGCTCTCGTCACCGGGGGCGGTGGACGACTTGGAAACGTCTTGGTTCGGACCCTGCTCGACAAAGGCGGGCGAGTTCGCGTTCTCGAGCCCGGAGCCCCGCACGAATCGCTTCACGGTCTCGACGTCGACTTCAGGTCGGGTTCGGTTCTCGAACCCGGCGACGTGTCAGCCGCCGCGGACGGCGTCGACGTCGTGTACCACCTCGCGGCCAAGATCGATCTCAACCCGAAGAAAGATCCGATGCTGTTCCCGATCAACGTCGAGGGAACGCGGATGGTGGTCGACACCTGTTTGACCCGGGGCCTTCGTTTGGTCCACACGAGCTCACACCATGCCATCGAGCGGGAACCGCTCGATCAGCCGCTCACCGAAGAGCGGCCACTCGCGCTGAACGAGAAGTGCGATTACCACCGGTCCAAAGCGATCGGCGAGACGATCGTTCTCGATGCCTGCAGACGCGGGCTCGACGCGTGCATCGTGAGTCCCGGTTCGATGATCGGGCCGTACGACTACGAGCCATCGCTCATCGGGAAGGCCCTGATCGACATGTATTTCGGGCGCGTGCCGGTGCTGCTCGATCTGCTGAGCGACTACGTCGACGTGCGAGACGTCTCCGAAGGAATGGTCGCCGCGGCGGAAAAGGGAAGGGTAGGGGAGCGCTACCTTCTCACGGGTGACGTCGTTCCCATCCTCGACATGGTCTCACTCTACGGTGAGCTCACCGGTGCGAAGGTTCCAACACGCGCGCTTCCGCTTCGGTTTGGCTGGGCGCTGCTGCCGTTTGCACTCGCGGGAAGTGTGGTGACCAAGCAGGACCCGTTCATTACCGCCGACATGCTTCGCGCAAGCGTCTCCAACGCGGTCGTTTCCCGTGACAAAGCGGAGCGCGAGCTCGGCTACACCATCCGCCCGCTTCGAGACTCGCTGTCGGACGCAGTCGAGTGGTACCGCGAGCGCGGCTGGCTGAACGCCTGAGCTGGGCGTGTCGCGATTGACGGCATCGCCGTGCTACACATAGAGCAACCATGGATGGGCGTGGACCACAGCGGCATCAAGATCTCGAAGACGTGATTAGCGTGATCGCCGAGTCGTACGACGGCGACGACGAAATCAACAATCTCGAGAGCGCCGACCTGCCCAACAAGCGTGCGGTGATCGCGGCCTTCAATCACATCATGCCGGTGCTCTACATGGGCTTCTACAGCACTCGTGCGCTCAACCGAACCAACCTTCGATACGCCCTCAGCGAGCACCTTTACCCGGCCCAAGACATTCTCGTCGAGCAGATCTGTCGAGCCGTTCGCTATCAGGAGCGCATGGGGCGAGTCGACGAGGTGACGCCGGAAGGTTGGAGCGAAGAGGTCGTTCTTAGGCTCTTCAAGAAGATTCCCGAGCTGCGTCGAATCCTCAACACCGACGTTCGCGCGGCGTACGAGGGCGATCCTGCCGCCTCGAGCATCGAAGAGGTTGTCTTCAGCTATCCAAGCATCCAGGCGATCTCAGCCTATCGCGTCGCGCACGAGCTCTACATGGACAACGTGCCCATGATCCCGCGCATCATCACCGAATACGCGCACAGTCGATCCGGCATCGACATCAACCCCGGCGCTCAGATTGGCGAGAGCTTCTTCATCGATCATGGAACGGGCGTCGTGATCGGGGCGACGGCAGTCATCGGTCGCAACGTGAAGCTCTACCAGGGCGTGACGCTCGGGGCGCTCAGCGTTTCGCGTGGCGAAGTCACCGGGCGGCGCGGCGAGAAACGTCACCCGACCATCGAGGACGACGTGACCATCTATGCGGGTGCGTCGATTCACGGGGGCGAAACTGTGATCGGTGCGGGCTCCGTGATCGGAGGCAACGTCTGGCTCACGAAGTCGGTGCCGCCCGGATCGAAAGTGTTCGGCCGCGCGAAGTAGCCGTAGGCTCAGCCCTTCTCGGCGAGCTTTTCCTGGACCTTGTCGTGTACGGCCTGAAGGTTCGTCAGCTCGGCCAGCTCTTCTTCCGCGATGGTGATCTCGTAGTTCTTTTCAACGTCCGCGACGATCTCGATCGCCATCATGCTGTCGATGCCAAGGTCAGCAAACGGGGTATCCTCGGGGATTTCCTCTACTTCGGTCACTTCGGTGATGATCTCCCGAAGCTCGTCTTTCAGGTTATCCGACATGCGGCCCGTATATGCTTGGGTTCACGTTTTCCGTCAAGCTTCGAAAACTGGCCGATCGGCCTGTTTGGAAAGTGGTAAATCGGGCAAATTCCATTACGTTGGGCCGGTCGTTCCCGATGAGTTGGATATCCGAAAAGGCGCAGTCCGAGCTTCAGCGCGTACGCGACGCCCAGGCGAAAGAGATCTACCCGTACTTCCGGCCGTTCGAGTCCGGAGGCCTGCACACGACCATTGCGGGTAAGCCCATCGTCAACTTCAGCTCGAACGACTACCTCGGCCTCACGACCCACCCGAAGGTTAAAGAGGAGGCCAAAAAGGCGGTCGACCAGTTTGCATGCGGCCTCAGCTCCTCGCGGGTGCAGGCCACGGCCACCGCCCATGTCGAGCTCGAAGAACGCCTGGCCGCTTGGTACGGATTCGAAAGCGCGTTGATCTTCACCACGGGCTACCAGGCGATGGTGGGCACCATCATGTCGCTCGCCGACAAAGACACCACCATCGTGCTCGACAACCTGAGCCACGCCTGCATCCTCGACGGCACGTTCCTCGCGGCGGGCACGCCCATGCGCGCTCCCGAGGTTCGGTTCTTCAATCACAACAGCGCAAAGGCGCTCGACCGCGTGCTCCGCAAACGAGAACGCGAGAACGCCCTGGTACTCATCGAGGGCATCTACTCACTCGACGGCGACGAGGCGAACATCCAAGAGTTCCTCGAGGTCTGCGCGAATCACGAGAACGTATCGATCGTCTGCGACGACGCGCACGGCACGGGCACGCTCGGGAAGGGCGGCCGAGGCATCATCGAGAAGTACGGCCTCCAGGGGCAAATCCCGGTCGTCATCAGCACATTCTCGAAAACGTTTGGCGGCATTGGTGGCATCCTCCTCGGCGACGCCGACGTGGTCGACTTCATCAAGCACAACGCCCGGTCGTTTCTCTTCAGTGCCTCGCTGCCCGTTCCGATCGTCGCGGCAGCCAGCGCCATCCTCGACATGCTGGAGGCGGATGGAGAAGCCATGGTCTCCGAGCTTCACGAGAAGTCCGCGTACATGCGGAAGGGGCTCACCGAAATCGGGTTCGACCTCGGCGATAGCAACACCCACATCATGCCGATCATGATTCGGGACGAAACCAAGGCGATGTTCACGCACGTGGCGCTTCTCGAAAACGGCACCCTGATGGTCCCGATCATGTATCCGGCCGTCAAAGAGGGCGAGGAGCGTCTTCGCCTGAACGTCACGCGCGGCCACACCTACGAGGACATCGACAAGGCCCTCGAGCTTCTAAAGATGTTCGCCACCAACTTCTCGCTCGTGGCGTAGCCGCTCACTCTGGCAGAGGCAGGAGGCCGAGTGCACCAGGGGTGAGCGTCGATCCTCGGCCCTATTCTCCGGCCGGGCCCTTGTCGACGATGTGGAACTCCACTCGTCGGTTGAGTGCTGCTTCCGCCCTGCTCTTCGGATTCGGGTAGAGCGGTTTCTTCGGTCCGTAGCCGCGCGCTTCGAGTCGAGCGCGATTCACCTGACCGCGACCGACGAGGTAGCGGACCACGGTGTTCGCGCGCTTCTTCGAGAGGATCATGTTGTACTTGAGGCTGCCGCTCTTGTCGCTGTGACCCTCGACCCGCACCTTCGTGATTTCGGGGT
Source organism: uncultured Myxococcales bacterium (assembly GCA_965601515.1). Classification (GTDB taxonomy): domain Bacteria; phylum Myxococcota_A; class Polyangia; order Polyangiales; family Houyiibacteriaceae; genus SG8-38. Next base: position 43,887 of record CBFCWN010000007.1, read on the forward strand.
GCGCGATCAGGACTGCCGCCACGTTGTCGAGTAGGGCCCACGAGCGTTTTTGAAGCTTCGCGCTTCCCTTCTTGAAGTAGACCTTCTCGAGAATCTCGAGCTGCCCGTCACCGATCACGACGAGCTGGGCGACCTTGCAGCCTTGGTTCTCGGTGCTTCCGGGTTCGTCGGGGCAGTTGTCGATTCGGTCCGGAACGCCGTCGCCATCTCGGTCGGGGTCCGGACAGCCATCGTTCTCCGGCGGGCCGGGCTCGTTCGGGCAGCGGTCGTCCACGTCGAGGATGCCGTCCTCGTCGTTGTCTGGGTCAGGACACCCGTCCTCATCCTCGAAGCCGTCGAAGTCCTCGGGCTCGTTCGGGCACTTATCGTCGACGTCGGGAATACCGTCCCCATCGTTGTCGAGATCGGGACATCCGTCTTCATCCTCGAAGCCGTCGAAGTCCTCGGGCTCGTTCGGGCACTGGTCCACCGCGTCCGGAATACCGTCGCCATCGGCGTCAGGCTCCTTCGGCTCGCCCGGCATCGTGTAGCCGACCATGCCGATCACTCGCCAGTCGGGTGTTCCGTAGCCGTCGGTCACGCCCGCACTTCCCGCGGCACCCAGATTGAACCCGAATTTCGGGTTCCACTTGAAGCCACCGAGCACTTCGACAGGGGTGGTGAAGAGTGTCGAAGTGACGCTCGCAGCCGCGCGGCCAAACGCCTCCGCGGAGATCTGGAACTGGTCGTGCTGGCCCATCACGACCAGTACGCCGCCGCCGTAGGTCCATTCGTTTCCGACCCAAGAGTCGGGGAAGACCTGCGCCGCACGGGTGTTGAGCTTGTAGCCGGCCTGGATCGGGATACGAACGTGATCGCCGGCGTTGAAGTTGAGCAAGAGCTCGAACCAGCCGCCGAGGTACGGACTGCGATCGACACCGCCCGCGAAGTCCTGCTGGCTCTTTGAGAGCGAAGCCGTGTTCACCGTCATGGTGGTGTTGACACCGAGCTGAAAGACGTCGTCCCGCGTACCGAAGAGCCGCCAACGCGCGCCAAAGTAGAGGTCGCCGAGCGCGTTCCTGTTCAGATCGGGGAGACCGTCCGCCTCGCGAATGAACATGTGATACGGGGTGTCGATGAAGATGACGATCCGATCGATCAAGCCCAAGCTGAGGACGAGGTGCCCGGTCAGCTGCTGGTTCACGAACTGCAGACCGTTCACCTTGAGCGGGTCGTCCGCATAGTCGAGCCACAGCTGAAAGCCGAACCTCAGGTGTCCCTGGTCGTCGGGCGTGCTGGTCGCGAAACCATCGGTCGCAAGCTCCGCCGGTCGGAACTGGTTGAGGTCGATTTGGGTGTTGCCCTGCGCGGACGCCACGGCCCCGAAGGCAGACACGGCGAGCATGGCCAGGGCGCATGCCCAACCCCGCTTGAAACTTTCTAGCCTCACTTCGTTCACGCTCTCCTCCATTCCCCGTCTGGCCGCGCCCGTGGGCGCACGCGTGACTTCCAAAAACTACCACTCGGCAACTGCACAGGGACAGTTAGCGGCCACGCGAACGCGTGTTCAGGGTTCCGCCCAGGCGAACCGTAGGGCCTCGGCAAGCCGAGGGGTGTTCTGACGCTCAGGTCTTGTGCGGGAAGTAGAGGCTCACCGTTTCTGCGATGCAGCCCGGGCGGTCCTCGCCTTCAATCTCGACCGTGACGCGCACGACGGAGAGAATGCCGCCCTTCGACTCCTCGACGGACACCACCTCCGCGCCGCCTCGAATACGCGCACCGACCTTCACCGCGTTCGGGAATCGCACCTTGTTCGTGCCGTAGTTCACGGCGAACTCGAACCCGCGTACCTCGAAGATCTGAGGCATGAACGAGCTCACCAAGGAAAGCGTCAGATAACCGTGCGCGATCGTCACGCCAAAGGGCCCTGTCTTTGCGCGTTCGACATCGACGTGAATCCACTGATGGTCGTTCGTCGCATCCGCGAATTTGTCGACACGCTCCTGCTCCATCGTCATCCACGGGCTGTAGCCCAGGTGCTTTCCAACTGCGGCCTTGAGCTCGTGGGGGGACTCGAAAATCGTCTCGGGCATCGTGCGCCGGAGAATAGACGGACCGAACGCGCAGCGCCAGGGGCGGGCGCACGTGTGTAGACTACCTGCTGACCCTTTCGCGGCGCTAGCGACTCAGGGTCCACGTGATGGCGCATACCTGGTCGAGCCGCCGCTCCAGATGCGCCACTCTCTCTCGCGAGACGTACCCCCAAGCGCCTGCGATGGTCGGCGCCGCCCGCTTCATCTGGTCCGCAAGACCCCGGTCCCTTTTCCTCACAGCCTCAATCACCGGAAGCATCTCGACAAGGACCTCCTGCGCCCGAATCTCAACATTCTTCTGTCGCATCACGAGCGACTCGATCCAACCGCCAAGAGCCCATGTCGGCCGGAGTCCGAGCGCCCGCCCCCGCGACTGCGCCCGCGTCAGTGCCAGTGCCAGCGCCCGCGTCCCCGTCACATCGGATCGATCGCCGTCTTCCCCGCATTCATCGCGGTAACCCCTCCCGACACGATAAAGGCCATGAACTCGGCCCCCTCGGCGTCGAGCGGATGCACGCGCTCCTTCGGGACGACGATGAGGTTGCCCGCAAAGTTGTAGGACTCGGGTAGGTAAACGGAGACGTGTCCGGCGAGTTGGGGGTCGTCGAACTGCTCTGCCGTGAGGAAGCCAAGCACCTTGAGGCCATGGCTGTTGATGTCGACCGCGACCGGCTTGTCGAACTTACGCTTGCTGCCGACGAACGCGCCGAAGAGGTCTCGGAGGGCGTTGTAGAGGATTCGAATCAGAGGGACGCGCTGCATTCCCGCCTCGAGCCACTCGAGTAGCTTCGTTCCGACGACGTTGCCGGTCAGGTAGCCAATGAGGGTAATCCCCGCCGCCGCGATGACGATTCCAAGGCCTGGGATCGCGGTGTCCAGCCATCGGTCTAGCGTGGTGACCGTCACAACGACGATCCAGAGCGTGATTGCCACGGGTGCCAGGACCAAGAGTCCCTGCGCGAAGCTTCTCGTCAGCGTTCTCATGGGCTTTTTCTATCACCAGGTTGCGTGTCCCGCATTTGCGACCATTACGCGCTCGGTGTCCACGAGCGCATCACCCTGGCAGAAAGTGTCGCCCGGGATTCGTCACATGCTCCTCGGCACCTTGTTCTTCAGCGCGATGAGCGTCTTCGCGAAGCTGGCAGGTGCGCGCCTGCCGACGATGGAGCTCGTGATCGCTCGCGTGCTGATCACGATGGTGATGTGCATCTGGGCACTTCGCAGCCTCGGGATCTCGCCTTGGGGGAACAACAAGAAGCTTCTCTTGCTGCGGGGATTCGCCGGGTTCATGGGGCTGAGCTGCTACTTCTACGCAATCAATCATCTGCCGCTCGCGGACGCGACCGTGATTCAGTTCTGCAACCCGATGGTGGCGGCGCTGATTGCGACCTTCGCCCTCAGGGAGCCGCTTCGAGGCGCAGAGGTCGTCGCGACCGTGCTGAGCATGCTCGGCGTGATTCTGGTCGCGCAGCCGACGTTTTTCTTCGCCGAGGGCGCTGCGCTCGATCCCCTCGCAGTCACGATCGGGCTGGTCGGCGCGTTCTTCTCGGCGGTCGCCTACGTCGTGATGCGCCGCCTCGGAGCTACCGACCACCACATGGTCGTGGTGTTCTACTTTCCGCTCGTGACCGGGCCGCTTTCGCTTCCTCTCCTCGCCATCGAGGGGGTGGTCATGCCTCAGGGCGTCGAGTGGCTCTACCTTCTGGGAATCGGGATCTCCGCGCAGCTCGGACAGATCCAGATCACACAGGGCTTTGCGCTCGAGACTGCGAGCAGGGCGTCCTCCGTGACCTACGTCCAGATCGTTCTTGCGTACACCTGGGGGATCCTGTTGTTCGGCGAGTTCCCCAACATCCTCAGCATCGTGGGGGCGGTGCTCGTCGTTCTCGGCGTCTTCAGCGTGACTCGGCGGCCTCAGCCCTGATCGAGCGGTGCGAAGAGGTCCGGAGCAACGCCGATCGACTCGAGCGTCTCACCTCCGGCGACGTCCGTGATGAAGGTCATGAGCTGTCCCGCTCCCTCGTGCTGAGTCGCGATCTTGGCGCCCGTGCTGAGATCGACCCAGCCCTGCCACGTCGTTTCGACGCCGCCGATGGGAATGACCTGAACCCACATGCGCCACGCTTTGGGCAGTCCGTCTTCGCCGGGTATCCACAGGAATGCGTCGCCCGGGGTGACGCCGCCCGAGGTGTAGCTGACCAGCAGGCCCTTGCCGCCTTCCTCGAGGTCGACGAGCGCGCGCTCGACGCCTGGGTCGAAGAGCTTCACGACGGGGTTGAGCCAAAACGAGTCGTTGATCCAAAACGTATACGCAACGCGGATTGCTTCTGCGGTATCGGCTTCGTTCTGCTCGACGCCATTCTTCCAAACCCGTCCCGTTTGGTCGGCGGTCCTGAACAGGGCACGCGAATCGCCCCACTTGAGCTCGACGAGGTCGTTCTTCCGATCCCACACGTAGTGGTGACGTTCGAAGAACGACCACCGGACGGCACCGGTTCGATCCCACGCCTCCTTGTTGACCGCCGCCTCCATCGAGCGCGCGAGGGCATCCGCCTCGGGGCCCGGCTGTCCGACGGGACGATCCTCGCTCATCGAGTACATGACCAAAGCGACTCCCAGCACACTGAGGAGCAGAATCGCGGCGAGGATTTGAAACGCCCGCATCATTGGAGGTCGGAAGCGTACACTGTGCAGAGTGGGGGCAAAAGCGCTATGAGACGAGCATGGCGCATTCGCACGGACATCAGGGCGGCTCGGACGGTTCTCCGAAGATCGACACTTTCGAGCACGGTGCACCGAAAGACGGCGAGCCCCAAAGCCTGAACAAGCGACTCTTCATGCAGCTGTTGGTCTTCCAGGTCCCTACGGGCGAGTCGGTCAACGCCCATCAGGAAGCGCTCCTCGGTGCGTTGAAGGAGGCCGACCTCTCCTCAGTCGTCTACGCCGACGCCAACGATCCGCGTGGGGTAGGGTTGCTCACGTTCGGAGAAGACCCTGCGATCTTCGTCGATCGCGTTCGGCCGATCTTCGAGTCCGAGCCGATGAAGGGCTGGACCCTTCGTCCCGATCTCACGATGATCGGCCGCACCTACAGCAGCGGCTACGAGAAGGACCTCGCGTACTGGCTTCTCGACCGTCCGCGTGAAACCGTACTGAACGAATCATGGAACTGGGCCGTTTGGTACCCGCTTCGCCGGACCGGCGCGTTCGAGCAGCTCGAGCCGCGCGAGAAGGGCGGCATCCTTCGTGAGCACGCGACGATTGGGCGCGCGTACGGCGAGCAGGACTTGGCACACGACGTCCGCCTCGCGAGCCACGGCCTCGACGCCAACGACAACGAGTTCCTCATCGGTTTGATCGGGGCCGAGCTTCATCCGCTCTCGCACGTGGTTCAGTCGATGCGAGGCACGGTGCAGACTTCGCAGTACATTCAGCAGATGGGGCCGTTCTTCGTCGGGCGTGCCATTGGTCGACACGCCGGCTCGAAGCGGTGAACCTCCATGGCAGGTAACACTTTCGGTCGGGCCTTCCGCGTGACGACGGCGGGCGAGAGTCACGGCCCGGCAAACGTTGTCATCATCGACGGCTGTCCGCCTGGGCTTCCTCTGTCGGAAGAAGACCTGATTCCGGATCTCGAGCGTCGACGACCGGGCCAAAGCAAGATCGTCACCCAGAGGAAGGAGCCGGACGCCCCGGAGATTCTGTCGGGTGTCTTCGAGGGAGTGACCACCGGCACTCCGATCGCAATCGCCGTTCGCAACAAGGACCAACGCACGCGCGACTACTCGAACATCAAGGACCTCTACCGCCCGGGTCACGCCGACTTCACGTTCGACGCGAAGTTTGGGCGCCGCGACTATCGAGGCGGCGGGCGAAGTAGTGCGCGCGAAACGGTTGCCCGCGTTGCGGCCGGCGCAGTCGCCAAGAAACTGATCGCGCACGCCTTTGATGGCGAGGTCGTCGGATATGTGACTCAGGTCGGCGATGTCGAAGCAAAGGTTTCCGAACACGTCACGCTCGAGCAGGTCGAAACCTTGCCGGGTGGCGAGCCCAACATCGTTCGATGCCCCGACCCCATCGCGGCCGAAAAGATGGTCAAACTCATCGAAAGGATGCGGAAGGACCAGGATTCGGTCGGCGGAATTGCGGAGCTCGTCGCCCGGAACGTTCCGGCAGGCCTCGGTGAACCGGTGTTCGACAAGCTCAAGGCAGACCTCGGGAAAGCGCTGTTCAGTCTGCCCGCGGTGCTTGGCGTCGAGTACGGGGCCGGCTTTGCTGTCGCGCGCGCACGCGGAAGTGAAAACAACGACGCGTTCGAGACCGATGCGAGCGGCAACGTCACCACCCGATCCAATCGACACGGCGGAATGCTCGGCGGGATCTCGAGCGGCATGCCGATCGTGCTTCGAGCAGCCATCAAGCCGACGAGCAGCCTCCCGCGTACGCAAGACACCGTCACATCAGACGGCGAGTCCGCGACGATACGCACCACGGGCCGACACGACCCGTGCCTTCTTCCTCGCTTCGTTCCGATGGGCGAAGCGATGGTCGCGATCGTTCTGGCTGACCATTGGCTGCGCTGGCGAGCGATCCGCGACTAGCGCGCGAAGTTCCAGGCGACGATTGCGATCGCCGCGGTGACGAACACCGCGGTCCAGAGGAGACTGCCGCCCCCCTTCTCGTTCGAGTCTCCCGTACCGACGGCACGGCGGAAACCACCGACCATGTTGCCCATGACACCGTGCGTTTGCGCGCTGCCCACCGTGTTGCGAGAGGGGCCGCCCTTCTTCTGACGCTTCTTCTTGGTGGAGCTCTTCTTCTGATACCGCTTCGCCATCGCAGCTCATCCTATCTGGGATCGAGCCTCGCATGGAAGCGTTTTGTGGGAGGTGTGAGGATGTAGTGCGGTATCGGTTGCCGGTCCCTACGGCACACTTCGTGCGTTTGCTCACATGCCGCGAGCCGGGCGGACTGAACATCGGGCGCTCGGACGGCAAGCCACCTACGCTCTGCCGCGTCCGCCTGAGAGTCGCCAAGCGCTCGAAGCGAGAGCGCCCTCGTACGCAGCAGGTGCTCGTCGTGCGGCGAGAGTGCAAGGCCGCGCTCGGCCGCGTGCAACGCTTCGATGTCCTTCCCGAGGCTTCCGTAGGTCCGGGCTAAGCTACGCCACGCCGCCGGATCGTTCGGCGATGTGTCCACGACACGCTCGTACCACCTTGCGGCGTCTTGCCAACGCCAGACGCGTGCCAACGCATCTCCGCGAAGTCGGTCGAGGACCGGATGAGGTCCGACTAGCGATTCGGCTCGGTCAGAGAGCTCCATGCTCTTCTCCGGTCGACCCTGCGCGGCGGCCAGGCGGGCGCTGAGCGCAAACGCCCTCGCGCGCGCAGAAGTGTCGTCCGCATCCCTCGCCAAACGAAGCGCGCGTTCGATGCTGGCTCTCGCGAGCCCCACGCGTTCTTGTCGTCCATGAAGCAGCGCGAGCCCCTGCGTGAGAAGCCGCTCGTAGTCGGGCCTTGCGGCGCCACCGGTTCGCGTTTTCTCACGAGCGCCTCGTCCAAGCCATACGGTGGCTTCTCCGACACTCGTGACGGGCTCCGCAAGACACGGGTCGATCGGAATCTTGCCGCGCTGCGCCGCCCCGAGCGCGAAGGCCAGTCCTCGCTCCGTTCGACTGGCCTCGCATGCGACCTTCTGAAAGTCGGGTGCGTGTTTGCGGTGCAAGAGGCGGACGTCGACGCGCAGGGGAAGGACAAGATGCGGAGGTAGCTTCATCGAGTAGCGCACTGCACGCGCGTCGTGGGGTCCGAGGGTGCGATCGAACGCCGGCGTCGAGAACCGGTGAACGCGATGGAGTCGCTCGGGACGCGCGTCGGCGTCGAGAACGGTCGCGCGTAGCGAAAACACTTCGTCGTCGGAGAATTCGCCTCGACGTGAGGCGGCAAGCTCGCGACCATTCGCATCGCGAACGATGACCTCGACCCAGCTGTCCTGAAGGTCCCGAATGCCACCCGGGAACCGGTGTCCGACCTTCGAGTTTTCCAAGAGGACGTCGAACACGAGCCGTTCCGACGGCCGCGGCGTGGCCTCGCGTGGGAACAAGACTCGCCGGGTGCCGTTCCGCACTGCGCCGACGTCGACGATCACCGCACCGACGAGCGCGTCTCGTACCTGTGAGATCAGTGCGTCGTCTCCAAGCTGCGCAGCCAACGCCGTGTGGGAGGCGCCCCAGCGGTGGCTTCGAATGACGCCGTCTCTCGCGCCAGCCATTTCATGCGGCGAAGCGGCTTCGCTCGGCATGTGACACGCCTGGCAACTTTGTGGATCAGCGGATGCGAGGTGCCACGTCGCAGCACCGGCATACGCGGAGGAGGCCCAGTCGCCGATGTCGTCGATCCCGGTGAGGTGATGCTCGTTCCCAATGTCCGTACCCGAGAACGACCGATGGCAGCTCCCGCACAGCTCCGCGCTTCGAAGCGGCGACATCGTGAGCTGCTCTCGGTGCCTTCGGATTTCGTCCTCTCGTGCGGGGTCCGGAATCAACACCGCGTCGCCTGAGAGCGCGTAGCTCCCGTTTCCGTCAGGTCGGGTCGATTCGCTCCCATGGCAGACGAGGCAGGTGATGCCGGCGTATGCAAGGGCCGAGTCTGGCCGAACGTCTCGATCGATCTCGCCTGAAAGCAGCAGGAGGGGGTCGTGGCATCCTGCACAAAAACGGCTCTCGCGAAGGCCCCGTTCCTCTCGGAATGCATCGACGCTGGCTCGGTACCACGGATTGTCGAACGATGCGTAGCTATGAACGCTCGACTCCCAGTGCGAGGCGACGTCGGCGTGGCAGCTCGTACAGTCGTCGGTTTTCGCGAGTCGATCGAGAGCGATCCGCGGGGCCACGACCTCCGGCGAGGGCGCGGGCGAGGTGCAGCCCGACACGGCCACTAGGATGACCGGGACCGCGAGAAACGACGATGCTCGCCAGCGTGCCATGCTCCTAGGGACGTGCGAGCGCATGATTTGGATCTATCGCGCCTACAGGGTGCCGATGCTCACGAAAATCTGCGTCAAAAGAGCGTCCGCCATCAGGATGCTGATCGAGACGACCACGACTGCACGGGTCGTCGAGCGTCCGACGCCCTCGGTTCCGCCGCGGGTCTGCAAGCCGAAGTAGCAGCCTAGCGTGCCGATGAGAAACCCGAAAAAGGGCGTCTTCGCAACCCCGCTCGCGAAGTCGTTCAGGCGGAGCGAATCGAGCGCGGTCGAGAAGAAGAACTCCGTCGGGATACCGTACGAGAGGGCGGCGACCATCATCGAGCTCAGCATGCCGAGGATGAACGCGATGAAGGTGATCAGCGGCATGATGGTGATGCACGCCATCAGTCGAGGTACGACTAGACGCCGGATCGGATCGGCCCCTAGCGCGCGAATCGCGTCGACCTGCTCCGTCACGGTCATCGAACCAAGCTCGGCAGCGATGCCCGCGGCGATTCGACTGCCCACGACGAGCGCGGTGAGCGACGGCGCGAGCTCGCGCGCTTCAGAGACCGCGATGACTCGACCCAGCGTGTCTTTCGCGCCGAAGGCTTCCATCGACACGGCGAACTGAATCGTCATGACGATACCGACGAAGATCGCCGTGGCGGCGGCGATGGCCAAACTTCGGACCCCGAGCGCCTCGACCTGGTACACGAACTCGCCCGCGTCGAACCGGGAAGTGAACAGTGTCCGAAACGTTCGACCCGCGAGCAGCGTCGCGCCGCCAACTTCCTCGACGAACCGACGAAGTCTTTGAAGCTGCTGGTCGCCCCACGAGGTGAAGCTTCCCGGCCTCGTCGATGGGGCGGCCGCCGTCACGACGAGCCTACGTCCGTCGTGAAGCCGGAGACCATTTGATCGAAATCGGGGAGGGCAGACTCGAAGGCTTCGCCAGGCGGCGTGATCAGCCCGAAGTCGTAAACGCAGTCGTTCTTTTTCAGAATCTGGAGAACGATCTCTCGCGGCACTCCGTCGAGCTTCGCGATCAGGTGGGTCCGCAGGGCCTCCCGTCCGTCCATCGGGACGACCTCTTCGTCGATCACGTCTCGGTCGGTGAAGCCGATCAGCAGGTGGCCGCGAAGCGCCTTCAGAGGGATGTCGAGCGCGGGGTCGCAGTTGGTGTCGACGTGCATGACCGCCTCCTTGGCATCGCTGTGCCACGCGAGATCGTTGTGATCGTCGACCGTGACGGGGGTCCACTCGGACGATACGTCTCCGATGCGATAGGTGGTCTGCGCCCCTCGGTACACGTCGTTTTGCAGTGCACCGGTCGTCGCACAACCCATCGCAGTGAGGCCCGCGAAGAGCCAGGTTCCCAGCCACCGACTCACGAGGGCAGACTGTAGCAGGCCCCGGTTCCTTGTCGATTTACACAATTCCACTCGAAAGCGGGCCGTCCCCCTTATCCTTCGCTACACTGAAAGGACCGTGAGTCGGGGGGCTTCCAAAGAACGGTCCGCAGAGGTGCGTGGAATTGCGATCTTGGATCGCCTCGTCGCCGAAGGCCGAATTGCGCCGAGTCTCTACGATGAGGTGGTCATTCACGCGCAGCGGACGCAGTCGACCGCCGAGGAGTCGATTCTGCAGCTCGGGCTCGTGACCGAGCCTGAGCTCCTCAAGTACATTGCGGGCCTTTTCAGGACGCGATTCGTGGGCTCCGAGAAGCTTTCGAAGGCGGCAGTCGACCCGTGGCTCCTCGGCAAAGTCCCGAAGAAGCTCGCCAAGCGCCTTACGGCTTTCCCGATTCTCTACGATGCACGAAGTCGAGCGCTGTCCGTCGTCGCGGCGGATGTGAGCGACGACGACGTGCGTCAGCAGATGCAGTTCGCGACCGGAGCCCGAGAGGTAAAGGTATACGTCGCTCGCGAAGCGGCGATCCGCGCGGCCATCGCGAAGCACTACGACCAGAACAATGGGCCTTTCGAAATGCTCCTGAGCGGGGCGTCCTCTCGAAAGGTGCACTCCGTCCAGGAGCCCGAGGTTCCGCCGGGCTGGGGCCAGATGTTCGACGAAGACAGCGGCGAGCTCATCCAGAACAAAGCCGCCGTCCACGTCGACACCGAAAGCGTGGCCAACGACCGTCAGCCGGAACCCCTGCCCGAGCCCGAGCCGGACTCCGAGGGGCCGCCACCCCAGACGCATGCGCGCGCAGCGGTGGGTCGGGTCTCGCAAGACGCGGAGCCCGAGCCGACGCCGGGCGCGCAGCTCTCGGTCGATCCCGAGATGTACATTCAGACGCTCAGCGTCTTGGTCACTCTGATCGAGCGGCTCAATCAGGATCGCGGCGGCCATTCGATGCGGGTCGCACGCCTCTGCAAACAGCTCGGTGAGCGAATTCGCCTCACGGAAGCGCAGATTCAGGGGATTCTCGTCGCCGCGTACCTTCACGATCTCGGCGTCGCCGCTAGCTCACACGTCACGGGCTTCGACGTGCTTCAGGATCGCACGAGACGCGACCTCGCGCGGCGGGTGTACACCGCTCCGAGTCGGCTTCTCGAGTCCGTGGCGCTTCCGGCGCCCGCGGTAGAGGCTCTGCGGCACCGCTTCGAGCAGTTCGACGGAAAGGGCTTTCCAGAGCGTTTGGCGGGCAAGAACATTCCACTCGGCGCCCGTGTGCTCGCCGTTGCCGAGAGCTACGTCGACCTCACTCAAAACAAGGCCAACATCCTCGGCCGTCGCTTGGCCCCAGACGACGCGTGTGACGAGCTCGATCGGCACAAGGGCACCGGCTTTGATCCCGCGCTCGTGGACTGGTTGCGGCAGATCGTTGTCGGCGACGAGGTCGGTAGCGGGCTTCTTTCCGTGCGGCACCGCGCTCTCATCGTCGATCCGGACCCGGAGGAGACCGCCGTTCTCGAGGTTCAGTTCACGTCGCAGGGCTACGAGGTCGTCATCGAACGAACGATGGACGGTGGACTTCGGGCCCTCGACGCGGAGTCGTTCGATGTGGTCGTGAGCGAGGTGCGCCTGACGGACGGTAGCGGATTCGATTTTCTCGAGCGGCTCCGTCGTTCCGGAAGCACGGTTCCTCTGATGTTCGTCACCGCGGAACGCGACCAGGCGTCCGTCAATCGCGGGCTCGAACTCGGCGCTTCGGACTACGTGGTGAAGCCGGCGTCGGCGCCTGTGGTGGTTGCCAAGGCGGGTCGAATCCTTGGTGACGTCCCTGTGAAGAGGCAGGTGACCAGGGGTATTTCGGGTTCCCTTCAAGAGATGGGACTGCCCGACGTGATTCAAATCCTCGCGAACGGTCGCAAGAGCGGAAAGCTCCTCGTGACGAGCGGCAGGCTGCACGGCGAGATGCTCTTCCAAGACGGCTCGATTCACGACGCCACATTTGGCGACCTCGCGGGCGCCGAAGCGGTGTATGGAATCCTACGATTGACCGAGGGCGATTTCGCGCTCGAGCCCGACAACAGGCCCGTCGACGACGCCATCGGCATTCCGACGCATCACCTCCTGCTCGAGGCAATGCGCCGCCTCGACGAAGAGCAGCGCTAGCACCCACCAGGTGTTCAGCGGCCAACGAGTTTGAGCGCAGCAAGCGGTGGGATATGCTGCTGAGGTGCGCTTGTGCCATCAGTGTGGGGCGTCGGTTGGAGACTCTGCGCGCTTCTGTTCTGCATGTGGGGCTTCGTTCGACGAGGGTGATCGAGATGGTTCCGCCGATCCGCTCGTCGGGCGCGTCGTTGGCGGAAGCTACCTCCTTCAGGAGGTCGTCGGCGTCGGCGGCATGGGGCGTGTCTACAAGGCCGAGCAGTCCACGCTCGGTCGCACCGTTGCCGTAAAGGTGATCCACCCTCATTTGCTCGGCGACGAGCAGACGGTTGCGAGGTTCTACCAAGAGGCCCGCGCCTCGAGCCGCCTCAACCACCCGCACAGCGTCAGCATCATCGACTTCGGCCGGACCGACGACGGGATCCTCTACCTGGCGATGGAGTTTCTCAGTGGGAAAGACCTCGCTCTCGTCATGCACGAAGAAGGGCCGCTCGCGCTCGACCGGATCTGCAACATTCTGATCAACACGCTCGACGCTCTTGGCGAAGCGCATGAGCTAGGCATCGTTCACCGCGACCTAAAGCCTGAGAACATCATCTTGAGACCGCTTCGGTCCGGCGAGGACCTCGTCAAAGTCGTGGACTTCGGGTTGGCCACCATTCTCGGCAAGGAAAGCTCCATCACCAAGCCAGGCCTCGTCTGCGGGACGCCCGACTACATGTCGCCCGAGCAAGGACGAGGGGACAACGTGGACGGTCGTGGCGATCTCTACGCGCTAGGTGTGGTGCTCTTCGAGCTGATCGTCGGGCATCTGCCGTACATCGATGATACCCCGACGCGCGTGGTGCTTCGCCACCTGAACGACCCGGTTCCGGATCCAAGACGAGTCAACCCGCGTCGCAACGTACCCGACAGGCTCGCCGAGCTCACGATGAAGGCGTTGGCGAAGCGCGCGAGTGAACGCTTTCAAGTGGCGCGCGACATGCAGGAGGCGCTGCGCGGCGCGCTCGAGGAGATGCGCGTTCAGCCTTCATCGGTGACGCCTTGCCCGAGCTGTGGCGCGCCGGTCGCCGGCGCGCAGAATTTCTGCGGTGAGTGCGGATCAAGGCTGACCGAAGCCGAGCCCGCGCTTGGGAGCAATCGGTCGATTCGGCCGTCGTTCTATCCGCCCCTCGGCTCCCAACGCGACTTCGTCGGAAGAGGCGAGCAGCTGCAGCAGATTCGAGAGAGTCGTCATACGGCTACGCAGGGCGCGCATTGGGTTCACGTCTACGGCGAGCCCGGCGTTGGGAAGACCCGCTTCCTCACCGAGATTGCCGAAGTGGCCGCGGCGGAAGGCGACCTCGTCGTTGGGGCGGGAGCGCATCCGACTGGGGCGCCCGTGCCGTACGCGGCGATTCGGACCGTGCTCACGGAGCTCCTCGAGGTCGATGATTCCGAGCTGGCTCGCATGGCGAAACGAAGTGACGAGATCGGGTCGACGCTGGCGGCTGCGGGCATCGACGAGGTCATGAACCCGCAGGGAGTCTCGAGCGGAGACGGGCGCTCGCGTACCGGGGCAGTTGCAGAGGCACTCGCAAGCGCGGTTCGGCGATCGCGCGGCCGCGCATCGAGTGGGCGTGTCATGCTGATCATCGACGACCTCAACCACTGCGACGGCCTCACGCAGCGCAGCGTGATCGAGCTTGCCCGGGTTCTCGGCAGCGAGCCCGTGTTGCTGGTTACCGCTGCCGACCACGATCGCGGTGTACTGGCAAACGAGAATCTTCACCTCGAGGGGTTCACCTCCGAGGAAGCCGAACGTTTTCTTGCTGGCTCCTATCACCTCCGACTGGTCTCGGGCCTCACCGAGCTGGCGGCTTCCATGGGTGGGAATATCTTGCCCCTGCACCTCGAGCAGCTCGAGGCGCTTGGTATCTCGCCGGACGACGGGCCCCCGCCGCGACTCGCGGATGCGATCGCGCAGCGCATCGAGCGCCTCGACGTCGAAGGTCAAAGGCTTCTTCAGTCGGCTGCGGTGCTCGGCCGCACCTGTGACCTCGACACGCTACGGGAGGTTGCAGGCGACGACGACCTGCGCGGCCTCGACGAGCTCGTTGGCAACTCGCTCGTCCAGCTCGATGGCACCAAGGCAAGCATCACCCACCCGTTCATCGCGGAGCTCGTCGCTGCCACCATTCCCGCGGAGGCCCGCCGCGAGGTCCACCGTCGCGCGTTCGAGGTGCTGAGCGAGCTCCGGGCACCCGAGGAGGTGCGCTCGGCCCACGCCTATCGTGGCGTCGACGCGGTGACGAGCCTCGTCGTGCTGGAGAAGGCAGGCGACGCGGCGAGCGCCCGAGGCGACCACCTCGGCGCCGTGCTCGAGTACCGCCGCGCTCTCGAGATCGCACGTCGGGAGACCCTCGAAAGCGGTGACACGGTGTACGACACGGCGATCGCCACGTTCAGCCGAAAGCTCGGTGAGGCGCTGGCTCGCGCAGGCGATCCGTCTGGCGCCGACGGCGTCCTCCGGGAGGCCATGGACCTGACGGCGCCGACGAGTCCAGACCGCGCCAAGATGCTTCTGTCGCTCGGTCGCATTGCCTCGCGTCGCGACCGACCGCGAGACGCCATGCGACACTTTGGACAGGCGCTCGAGCTCGTTGCCGGGGTCGAGCCCGATGTCGAGTCACACCTTCAGGTGGCAATCGGCCGTGTCCGCCGCATCGACGGAGACCCGCACCATGCCGCAAACGCCTATCGGCGCGCGCTCGAATTGTTTGGCGAGCTTGGCGCCAGCGGCGACGTGCTCCTTCGCACGAGGCTGGAGCTCGCCGATGCGCTCACCGCGGCTGGCGATCATGAAGCGGCCGCCGCCGAGCTTCGAACGGTGGAACGCGACGGGAAGATCGACGGTCTCACCGGACTCGTTGCGCGCGCCGTAGGAATGCTTGGCTCGGTCGACGAGCTCGCAGGGAGGGCCCGGGACGCTCAGGTCCGATACGAAGAGGCCGCGTCTCTTGCCGCCGAGGCTGGCGACGCGCCCGGCTATCGGCGCTGGCTCTCCGCGAGCAAAACACTCCGCGCGAGCCTCTAGTTTCGAGTAAGACCTCGGCCTCGTGAGCCTTCCTCGACCACTCTGCTATGCTCGCGCGCATGCGGCGTGGCTGGTGGATAGGCGCCCTCATCGCCACCTTGGGTTGTGACACGCTCGGAGAGTTCCAGACCGGCGACGGCGAGGTCTACCGGGGAAGCATCATCGGCGTGAACGATCCCGACAACTGCCCCGATGGCATCGACTGCTCCTTCATTCGCCGGGGCTTCCCATCCGATGTGACGCTCGATCTCACGTTCGACCCCAACCAGCAATACGCCGACCCAGGAACGGTTTCCACCTCCGGGGAAGACTGCGGACCCACGTTCACCGATACCCCGCTTCTCCCGATTCCCCCTCTCGCTCACGATCAGCTCGGCCTCTACGAGTTCCCGGGCGGTGGGAGGATTCGAAACTACATGTTCGTGCTGAGGCCGGAGGACGGCCCGCTTGCGGGACGCGACGCAATGGCGTTCCTATCGCTGATTCGGGGTGGCGACGTCGAAGTACGCATCGTCGCGGGCCCGGGCCTCGAGATTTGCGATCCGGCGGACTGTGCGGCCATCGATGCCGGGGAATGTGACTACTTCGGGGTCTGGCGTCTCGGAAAGCAGGGACTCTGATGCGGGTGCTGGGGATCGAAAGCTCCTGCGACGAAACCGCGGCGGCTCTCGTCACGGAAAGTGGCGAAGTCCTGGCCGACGTCGTCGCGAGCCAGATCAAAACGCACAGCCCCTACGGCGGCATCGTTCCCGAGCTCGCTTCCCGTGCGCACATGCAGGCGATCATCCCGGTCGTCCGACAGGCTCTCGCAGAGCTTCCCGACGGGCTCGACGGTGTCGACGCGGTCGCGGTGACGCAGGGCCCAGGGCTCGTCGGCTCGCTCTTGGTGGGCGTGCAGGTTGCCAAGGCGCTCGCGTGGAGCCTCGACAAGCCGCTCGTCGGCGTGAACCACCTCGATGGTCACCTCTTCGCGGTATACCTCCAGCGTCCAGCGAAGGGCATCGAAGAGGTCCCGACGATGCCGTACATCGGTCTGCTGGTGAGCGGAGGTCATTCCGCGCTCTACCGAGTCGACGGATTCGACGACATCTCGCTTCTGGCTCAGACGCGGGACGACGCGGCCGGGGAGGCGTTCGACAAGGTCGCCAAGCTCCTTGGGCTCGGTTATCCGGGCGGGCCGGTCATCGACAAACTCGCGGCCAAGGGCGATCCGAAGGCCGTGGCGTTTCCGATGCCGATGGCATCTCGAAAGACGCTCGAATTCAGTTTCTCCGGCCTGAAGACGGCGCTGGCGCGGTACGTGCAAACCCAAGGCGTCCCTGACGACGAGCAGGCGCTCGCCGACCTGTGCGCGTCGTTCCAGGGCGTCATCGTCGAGAGCCTGGTGCGCAAGTCGCTCTTGGCCTGCGAACAGGAAAAGCTCCAGCAGCTCGTCATCACGGGCGGCGTCGCCGCCAATCGCGGGCTTCGTGCGCGGGCTCGCGAAGCCTGTGAGGAGAAGGGGATCCGACTCTTCGTCCCGCCGCCCATTTCGTGTACCGACAACGCTGCGATGATCGCGATGGCCGCAGCGCGACGTCTAGCGGCCGGCGAGCGTGACGACCTTTCGTTCGCGGTCTATTCCCGCGACCCCGAGCGGCGTCGCGGGAAGTTCCGTCCGGACGGGACCCTCGTCGAGCGCACCTCTGATGCAGACTGACCGCGTCGAGCCGATCGGCACCTCGTACGTCGAGGTGGCTCTGCCGGTGCCGCTTCGGCGCGTGTTCACGTACGCCGTACCCGATGCGCTGAAGGGCAAGCTCCGCTGCGGCAATCGAGTCGCGGTTTCGTTCAACCGTCGCAAGCTCGCGGGCGTCGTCGTGTCTGGACGGGACGACCTGCCCGATGGGGTGAAGCGCGCGCTTTCGGTCGCCGGGACTCTCGAGCCGGAGCCCGTCTTCACGCCCGAGCTCCTCAGGTTCCTCGAGCAGGCTGCGAAGTACTACATGCATCCGCTCGGTGAGGTGCTGCGTGCGGCGGCGCCGGCGCTTCCGACGGGCGCGATGAAACGGCTTCGCAGCGACGGCTTTCTCGACGCTGAAGAGAGTCTCCCGGGCGAGCGCGTCGCGCACCACACGACCTGGTCGATCACCGCGGCGGACGGCAGCGAAGAAGGACACCGACTCGGTGCGCGGCAAAAGCGCGCGCTCGATTTCGTGCGGTCCGAAGGTTCGGTGCTGCTCGACCAGCTGCGTACCGAGGTGAAAGACCCCCGCTCGGTGGTTCGTTCGCTCGCAAACAAGGGGCTCCTCACCTACGAGGAGATCCAAGTGCACGCCGATCCGTTCTTTCGAACGCCGGTCGATCGCGACACGCCGCCCGATCCGACCGCAGCCCAACAGCACGCGATCGATCGTATTTGCGAGGCGCTACGCGGCGGTGAGGCCGAGTCTTTTCTTCTTCACGGCGTCACGGGTTCTGGCAAGACCGAGGTGTATCTACGAGCGATCGATCAGGTGCGCGAATCAGGCGGCGGCGCCATCCTCCTCGTCCCGGAAATCGCGCTGACGCCGCAGCTGGTGGGCCGCTTTCGTGCGCGTTTCGGCGATGACATCGCAGTCCTCCACAGTGGTCTCACGGCGCGTCAGCGCGAGGACGCGTGGCAGTCGCTTCGGCGCGGCCGGGTGCAGGTCGCGATCGGTGCCCGTTCGGCGCTCTTTGCACCCGTTGCGAACCTTCGTCTCATCGTCGTCGACGAAGAGCACGACCCGTCGTTCAAACAGGACGAAGGATTTCGCTACCACGCTCGCGACATGGCGCTCCTTCGCGCCCAGTACGCAGGCGCGGTGTCGGTGCTCGGGAGTGCGACACCTTCGGTCGAAAGCTATCACCGGGCGATCGAGGGGAAGCTGCAGCTGCTGTCGCTTCCGAGCCGCGCGACGGGCGCGACACTTCCGAAGGTCGAGCTGGTGGACCTTCGCCGCCACCGCCACGGTCCGTCCGGCCACCCCTGGCTCTCGGGGCCACTCCATTCGGCGCTCGACAGATGCCTGCGGGGGGGCCATCAGGCGATCCTGTTTCTCAACCGCCGCGGCTTCTCGCCGAGCGTTCGGTGCGTCGAGTGCGGAACCATTGCCGAGTGCCCGGCCTGCAGCGTCGCGCTGACCGAGCATCGTTCCCAGCGTGCGCTGCGCTGTCACTACTGCGACTTCCATCGACCGATGAACGGCCCCTGCGCCTCGTGCTCCGGCCGAGAGTACCGCGAGCTCGGGGTCGGAACGGAGCAGTTGCAGCAGGCGGTCGAGGCGTGCTTTCCGGACGCTCGCGTGGCACGGCTCGACCGGGACACCGCCTCGAAGGACGGCGTCGAAGAGGTGCTCGATCAGCTTCGGCGCCGCGACGTCGACGTGCTGGTCGGTACCCAAATGGTCACGAAAGGCCACGACATTCCCGGGGTCACCCTGGTTGGAGTCGTGCTCGCCGACCAGAGTCTCGCATTCCCCGACTTCCGGGCCGCCGAGCGCACCTTCCAGCTGCTCGCTCAGGTAGCCGGGCGGGCCGGTCGCGCAGAAGCGTCCGGAGAAGTGGTTCTCCAGACCTTCCAGCCCGAGCATGCGGCGGTTCGGCTCGCGGCGGAGCACGACTACGAACGCTTCTATGCCGCCGAGGTCGAGCAGCGACGCGAGGTGGGTTATCCGCCCTTCGCGCGCCTCGTCACGGTTCGCGTACATGCGGGCGCGGAGCTCGAAGCGAAGCGGGCTACTCAGCAGCTCGCCGACGTCGCTCGCACCCATCCCGCAGTTCGAGAAGGCGCCGTCCAGGTGTTGGGACCCGCGCCCGCGCCGTTGGCGAGACTGCGAGGGCGCTACCACTACCGGCTCCTCCTCAAGTCTGCCGACCGAAAGCTGCTCCGCCAGGTTGCGGCGCTGCTCGCCGCCCGGATCGACGAGGGCCTCTCGCCCGCTCACGCGACGCTAGACATCGACCCGCTCTAGGATGACGAGCGGAATGTGCCGGTTCACGTTCTTCTTGTAGTCGCGCCAGTGTGGATTGTACGTCTCTGCGTCTGGCCATATGCGCGCGTACTCTTCTTCGGTCACCTCGCGCGCCCTCACCGACGCCGTCTTTCGTCCGATTTGAATTTTCGCGAGCGGGTCGGCTTGCAGATTCAGCCACCAGGCGGGAGGCGTTTCCTTGCCGCCGTTCGATGCGTAGATCACCCGCGCGTCGCCCACGGGCATGTATACGAGCGGAGTCGTGCGTTCGAGCCCTGACTTCCGTCCGGTCGTAGTGAGCAACAGCACCTGTCGACCAAGGCCGAGATTGCTGACGAAGCGGCCCCCGAGAGCCTTGTAGAGTTTGGTGTGGATACGGCCGAAGGTCCGCCAGTCGCGTCCGCTCATTCGGCGGCTTCCTTTTCGCTAGCGGCAGGCTCTCGTTGCGCCGCGTCCTCGGCGGCGAGAAAACCGAACGTGAGCGCGGGGCCGATGGTTCCGCCTGCGCCTGGATACGTGCGCCCCATGACGGATGCGGTGGAGTTGCCGGCCGCGTAGAGACCTTCGATGACGTCGCCGTTTTCTTTGAGCACGCGTGCACGCGCGTCGGTGATGAGCCCCCCCTTGGTGCCGAGGTCGCCCGGGTAGATCTGGACTGCATAGAAGGGGCCCGTCTCGATGGGCCCGAGCGCACAGTTTGGCTTCACAGCAGGGTCGCCGTAGTAGCGGTCCTGGGCGCTCCACCCACGGTTGAAATCAGGGTCTTCACCTTTCACCGCATACTCGTTGAAGCGCTGAATCGACGCCTTTGCGGCCTCTGCGGGGATGTCGAGCTGCTCGCAGAGCTCGTCGAGCGTCTTGGCCTTGTAGAGGTAGCTGCCGTCGCGGTAGCGGCGCGGGAGCTGCTTGTCCGGCATCACCTTACCGGGCGCCACCGGCCCGGCGATGGAAGAGTGCCGGTACGTCGCGTCGAAGATGTGGAACCAGCGTGGGTTCTCAGCTCCGGTCTTGGCGACGTCGTCGTACATCCCGTTCACGACGTCGATGTACGGCGCTGCCTCGTTCGTGAACCGCTTGCCGTCCTGATTGAGAAAGAGCCCGTGAGGCAGACTCTTTTCGACGACGAGTACCCAGGCGAAAGGTGACCGTGGAACGAGCGAGACGGGCGTCCACCAGGCCTCATCCATCAGCCCGAGCTTTCCACCCGCATCGCGCCCCATTCGGATGGCGTCTCCCGTGTTCGACGGGGTGCCGGCGGTCCAGTCCGTGGTGATTGGGCGTCGCTGATATTGCTGCCGCATCTCGAGGTTTCGCGAGAAGCCTCCAGCCGCCAACATCACGCCGCGGCTGGTTTTCACACGCAGGAGGGTGCCTTCCTTGTTGATGACGGCGCCGATGACACGACCGTTCTCGAAGACGAGTTCCTCGACTCCGGTGTTGAGCCAGGCGGGAATGCTCCGCTCCTTCATCGACATGAGCATGCGGCCCATCAGCGAGTTGCCTGCGCAGAGTTTGGTATCGCGCCCCCAGCGCTTCCGTTTGAAGTGCCGGAGCACGTAGAGGAACATCTGCCAAGCCATGAACATCATGGTCTTGAAGCCAACACCGATGGCGGCCTGAGCTTCGCGCGCGGTGATGCCGAACTTGCCGAGGATCTGCGACTGCGGGTGGGGGCGCCGAAGGCGAATCAGGTCGTCTCGTAGCTGCGCTCCGTCAAAGGGCACCGGGTCCATCGAGCGACCACCCGGTCGGCCGCCAGGCGCCTCTGGGTAGTAGTCGGTGTACTTCGCAAGGGGCACGTACGCGACGTGCGTCTTCTCGCTGAGGTAGGCGAGTACCCGCTTGCTCTCGCGGATGTACAGCCAAAGCCTGTCGTCGGCCACTTCCCCTTTGGTGATGTGTTTGAGGTAGTTGAAGCCGTCTTCGTCGGAATCGGCAATGCCTTCCTTCGCCATCCCCGGGTTGTTGGCGACCCAGCAGACGCCTCCGGACATCGCTGTGTTGCCCCCGTAGAGATCGCTCTTTTCGACCAGCAGCACGTCGAGCCCGAGGTCGTGCGCGCGAATCGCGGTGCTCATGCCCGCGGCGCCGCTTCCCATCACGAGTAAATCGACTGTCCGGTCCCACTCCGCCATCTGCGGCGCTCCTTTGCTGGCTACGGTTCTAGGAAAATAGAACATGTTCTAGCGACGGTGCGATGTCAATCCCCGCCGGATCTTGCGGGCCATGGTCCCAAGGCTTAAGTAGTCGAGGTGATTCGGCCCATCCTCACGTACCCCGACAAACGGCTCCGAGAGCCGGGCAAAGACGTGGACGTCTTCGACGACGAGCTGCGCACGCTGATCGACGACATGGCCGAAACCATGTACGCCGCGCCCGGCGTCGGCCTCGCTGCCACCCAGATCGGGGTGGCAAAGCGCCTCTTCATCGTCGACACCGCCACCAGCGACGACGAGCCGAGCGACCTCCGGGTCTTCATCAATCCCGAGATCGTGGCGATCGAAGGCGAGACCACCTTCAACGAAGGCTGCCTCTCGTTCCCCGGTGCGACCGAAGAAGTCGAGCGGGCCGCTAAGGTCACCGTGCGTGCGCTCGACCAGGACGGTACTCCCTTCGAGCTCGAGGCCGAAGGGCTTCTCGCGATTGCGATTCAGCACGAGAACGACCACCTCGACGGCAAGCTCATGATCGACCACCTGAGCATTCTACGCCGGCGGCTTCTCCACCGTGCCATGACCAAGCGAGCGGCGGCCGACGCCGCGCAGTAGTTCGGTGCGCTCCATCTTCTTCGGGAGCCCGGAGTTCGCGGTGCCGTGTCTCGACGCGCTCCACGCCGTAAGCGACGTGGCGGCGGTGATCTCGCAGCCCGACAAACCCGCAGGGCGAGGCCTTTCGATGCGGCCTCCGGCCGTCAAGGTGCGGGCGCTCGAGCTGGGTCTGGACGTTTGGCAACCGAAGAAGGTCCGCACGCCAGAGTTTGCGGAGAAACTCCGTGCGCTCGACGCCGACGTGGGCGTCGTCGTGGCGTATGGTCGCATTCTTCCTCGCGCCGTGCTCGACGCTCCGCGCCTCGGGTGCGTCAACGTTCATGCCTCGCTCCTGCCGAAGTGGAGGGGAGCCGCACCCATTCAATGGTCCATCGTTCACGGGGACGCCGAAACAGGCGTGACCCTGATGCAGATGGACGAGGGCATGGACACGGGGCCGATGCTCGCAAAGGCCGCCATCCCGATCGAGCGCACGGACGACGCGGCGTCTCTCAGTGCGCGCCTGTCCGAGCTCGGCGCCGAGCTTCTTCGCCGCGAGCTACCTCGCTACGTGGCTGGCGCGCTCACGCCAGAGCCGCAGGACGACTCGGTTACGACGATGGCGCCGCTGCTCGAAAAGAAGCATGGGCGTATCGATTGGACGCGGTCGGCGTCCGCGGTGCATGACCAGATTCGCGGGATGAATCCTTGGCCAGGCGCGTTCACGTCGCTTGGCGACCGCCGAATCAAGGTTCATCGAGCGATGCCGTCGACGCTCGATCCCGAGGGCGCAGCGCCCGGAGAGGTGACGGCACTCGATCCGGAAGGCATTCTGGTCGCATGCGGCAGCGGCACGCTCGAAATTCAGGAGCTTCAGGAAAGCGGTCGCAAACGAGTTGACGCACGTGCTTTCATTACAGGGCGCGGGGTTGCGGTAGGCGACCGATTCTCTAGTGAAGGGACCTCATGAAGATCTACACGAAGACGGGTGACGACGGCGAGACCGGCTTGTTTGGCGGCGCCCGCGTGTCGAAGGCGTCGCTTCGCGTCGAGGCGTACGGCGAAATCGACGAGCTCAACAGCGCGATCGGGTGGGCGCGCCTCGCTGTGGAAGACGCGGAGCTCGACGAGCTCCTTCACCGTATCCAGCACGACCTCTTCGAAGTTGGCGCGGAGCTCGGGTCGACCGCGGAGCGCAAGCAAAAGAGCATGATCCCTCTCATCGAAGAGGGGCAGGTCGAACGCTTGGAAAAAGCGATCGACCGCTACGAGGAAGGCCCTCCGCCCCTGACGAACTTCGTGCTCCCAGGCGGCAGCGAAGGCGCGTCACGGTTTCATCTTTCGCGCACGATCTGTCGGCGTGCGGAGCGTTCGATCGTCGCCCTCGGCTCCCAGGAGCCTGTTCGAGGCGAGCTCCTTCGCTACGTCAACCGACTCTCCGACCTCCTGTTCACGCTGGCCCGGCAC
This sequence comes from uncultured Myxococcales bacterium, assembly GCA_965601515.1. Taxonomy (GTDB): domain Bacteria; phylum Myxococcota_A; class Polyangia; order Polyangiales; family Houyiibacteriaceae; genus SG8-38. Next base: position 67,750 of record CBFCWN010000007.1, read on the forward strand.
GCGAACTACGTCGCGAGTGTCGAAGACATCCCCTGGAACGCCTGAGAGCGTTCACCGCTCGCGTATCGCGAGCAACCGCGCTACACCCCCGGCGTGATGAAGGGCGCGGCGCCGGTCGTCTACATCTGGCTCGCGCTCGGCGCGCTGGCCTCTGGTTGTAGCAAGAAGACCGAAGACAGCGCCCGAGGGGCGACCGAGGCGGTCGCCCCGGCACTGCCCGCACGCGCGGAGTACGTGGGAACGGCGGTCTGTGCAGGCTGTCACGAGGCACAGCACGACTCTTGGCTAGGGTCGCACCACGACCTCGCGATGCAGCGGGCCACCGATGAGACGGTGCTTGGCGATTTCTCCGATGCGACGGCTCGCTACTACGGGGAGACCGCGCGCTTCTTCCGCGAGGGCGAGCGCTTCGTCATCGAGGCGCCGGGTGCGGAGGGTGAGACCGAGACGTTCCCCGTGATCTACACGTTCGGCGTCGAGCCGCTCCAGCAATACCTCGTCGAGGTCGAACCCGGCCGGCTCCAGTCGTTTCCGTTCGCGTGGGACACGCGGCCGAAAGGCGAGGGCGGGCAGCGATGGTTTCACCTCCAGCCGGACGAGTACATCGAGCCGGGCGACCCGCTTCATTGGACAGGGCCGAGCTACAACTGGAACTACGCCTGCGCCGACTGCCATTCGACCGCCGTAAAGAAGAACTACGACCGCGCATCGAGGAGTTACTCCACGGAGTACTTCGAGATCAACGTGGGCTGTGAGGCGTGTCACGGGAAGGGCTCGAAGCACGTCGCGATGGTCGAAGCCGATTCAGACTCGTTGCCGAACGGCACCGGCTTTGATCGTCGTTTCCCGGCCCCCGAAGAACGGGTCTGGTCGTTTGAGGAGGGGCGGGATATCGCGGCACTCGCGTCCGGCAAGAGCCACGAACCCGAGTACTGCGCGCCCTGTCATTCGCGTCGCGCCGACCTCGGGGGCGACTACGACCGCTTTCACGATCGGTATCGGCTGGCTGCGCTCGACGATGTCCTCTACTTCGACGACGGCCAGATCGAAGACGAGGTGTACGTCTACGGCTCGTTTTTGCAGAGCAAGATGCACGCGGCGGGTGTGGTCTGCAGCGACTGTCACGACGGTCATACCTCTGAAGTCCGAGCCGAGGGCAACGCTCTCTGCACGCGGTGTCACAAGGCCGAGGTGTACGACGTGCAGGCGCACCATTTTCACGAGGTCGGCGGGGAGGGCAGCCTATGCACCGACTGCCACATGCCGAAGCGTCCGTACATGGTTCACGACTATCGGGGCGACCATCGCTTTGGGCTTCCACAGCCGGCAGTCTCGGCCGCGATCGGGGCGCCGGACGCCTGCACCGGCTGCCACCAGGGCAAGTCACCCGAGTGGGCCGAGCGCCACATCAATAAGCACTTCGATAAGCGCGCCGAGCATGGATTTGCGCACGCGTTTCACGACGCGCGCGCCCGACAAGTGGGCGGAGAAGCGGCACTCGTCGAATTGGTGGCGGCCGGCACCGCTCCGCCCATCGTGCGCGCCACGGCGCTGCTCGAGCTTCGGTTGCTCCGCTCGCCCGCGCTCCCCGCGCTCTTGATGCGAGCGGGGAGCGACCCGGACCCTGTGGTTCGTCGATCCGTGGCGGTCGCGGCCCGAGATCTCCCTCCCGAGGTCCGCACGGAGGCCGTCCGGCCGCTTCTCCGAGATGACGCCCGCAGCGTTCGAGTCGAGGCCGTCGCAACGCTGCTCGGCAGCGACGCGCGTGAGTGGCGGCGGGTCGATCAAATCGCGCTGAGAAAGGCGACCGAGGAGTACCTCGAGGCTAGGGCGTTCAACACAGACCGGGGAGAAGGTTTGGCGGACCTCGCGTACGTCGCCGCGCTTGCAGGCGACGGTGCACATGCCGAAGAGAACCTCGTAGAGGCCATTGCGATCGATCCGTCGTTCACGGCAGGCTACGTGAACCTCGCTGACCTCTACCGGAACCAGCAACGTGACGAAGAAGCGGAACGAGTGCTCCGCCGAGGTCTGGAGCGCGCCGCCGATCGCGCCTCGATCGAGTTTGCACTTGGCCTCACGTTGGTTCGACTCGGTAAGCGAGACGAAGCACTCACGTACCTTCGACGAGCCCACGAGTCGCGTCCCGACGTGACACGCTTCGGCTACGTGTACGCGGTCGCACAGTTCGACATGGGAAAACAGTCCGGCTCACTGCGTACGCTAGAACACATGCATCGACGCGAGCCGGCAAACCGTGAAGTGTTGGAGCTTCTGGTCGCGTACAACCAGCGGCTCGGACGCGA
>CBFCWN010000008.1:0-69528 GCA_965601515.1 uncultured Myxococcales bacterium
GCCAAGACCCACCCAAGCATGACCTCCAGACGTCTTGCCCAGAGTCCAACACGCGCGGTCGCCCCGCGTCTTGCTTAGCCGCGACCCGGCGGGGCCGCACCTGCTAGTCGTCCAGCGCGCTCTTGTGGATGATCATGCGCTGGCAGTGGGGGCACTGGTGGAGTTCTTCGGCGCGCTGTAGCTCGATGTAGAGCTGAGGCGGAAGAGCCATTCGGCAGCCGGTGCAGTTGCCGTCCGCGATTACCAGAACGACGTTCGGAATGCTTCCGCGCAGTCGCTCGTAACGCTTCACGACGTTCTTTGGAACCTTGGCGACGATCTCGTCGCGACCATTCAGGAGTCCAGAACGCTGTTCTTCCAGTTCGGAGATGCGGGTTAGCGAGTTCTGCTCCTGAGCCTGAAGCATCGCCTTTGCTTCTTCGAAGTCCGTCTCGCGTTCTGCGAGAGAAGCCGTCTTGGCTTCGATCGTATCGGCGATGCGCTTGATTTCATCCTCGCGCTCTTTGATCGAACGACGGTTCGCATCGACCTCGCGCTCCGCCGCGTTCGCTTCGCGGGAGTTCGACGCCTGCGCGACTTTCTTCCGTGCTCGCTGCAGGCCCTCGTTGCGCTCCTTGAGCTCGATGGTTTGCTGCGCCTTCAGCGTCTCGGCCTGCACGAGCTGCTCGCGTTCCTGGGCGAGCAGGTTCTCGAGCATCTGGACGCTGTTCCGCAGCTCATCGAGCTGTCGAGGAATCTGTTTCAACTCGGCGTCGATGTCGCGCGCCGACCCGTCCATCTCAGCGAGTTTCGCAAGCGCTACCAGCTCTTCGCGCAATGATCTCCTCCGTGATCTGCCAAAACTGGCGGGGCTGTAGCCTGCCGGGCCAAGCAACGCAAGAGAACTCGCCTTTCAAGAACATCCAAGCTAGAAAAAGCCGCGAGGGCCCATAGCTCAATTGGTTAGAGCCCCCGGCTCATAACCGGGTTGTTCCTGGTTCGAGTCCAGGTGGGCCTACTACTCAGGTTACCTAGCCCAGCCCGCGGACCGCCGTTGATGCCGGCACGGGTGACCCGGGCCGTCTAGTTGTCCATGAACGATCGCAGCTGCTTGCTTCGGCTGGGATGACGCAGCTTCCGAAGCGCCTTGGCCTCGATCTGGCGAATGCGCTCACGCGTGACTTCGAAGTCCTGGCCCACTTCCTCGAGGGTGTGATCGCTCTTTTCGCCGATGCCGAAGCGCATGCGGAGAACCTTCTCTTCACGTGGAGTGAGAGTCTTCAGAACGCGTCGAGTTTGATCCTCGAGGTTGCCACCGATGACCGCCTCGACGGGGGACACCGCGTTCTTGTCTTCGATGAAGTCGCCGAGATGGCTGTCTTCCTCTTCGCCGATCGGCGTTTCGAGGCTGATCGGCTCCTTGGCGATCTTCAGAACCTTGCGGACCTTCTCGAGCGGCATCTCCATGCGCTCGGCGATCTCTTCCGGGTCGGGCTCGCGACCAAGCTCCTGCACCAGGTAGCGAGAGGTGCGGATGAGCTTATTGATCGTCTCGATCATGTGAACGGGAATTCGGATGGTGCGCGCCTGGTCGGCGATCGCCCGCGTGATGGCCTGACGGATCCACCAGGTCGCGTAGGTCGAGAACTTGTACCCGCGCCGGTACTCGAACTTGTCGACCGCTTTCATGAGGCCGATGTTCCCTTCCTGAATCAGGTCGAGGAACTGAAGGCCACGGTTGGTGTACTTCTTCGCGATCGATACAACGAGTCGAAGGTTGGCTTCGACGAGCTCCGCCTTGGCGCGCTCGGTCTGGCGTTCGCCCTCCGCAAGCGCACGGTACGTTTCGCGAAGCTGATCGACCGGCTGACCCATGTCGTCTTCGACCTCGCCAATCGACTTGTACGCGTCGCGAATGTGTTCTTCGGAAAGCGTGATTTGTTCTTCCGAGCCGTACTTGCGATGAACACGCTTTTCGACAGCCTTGCTCTCACGCATCTCGCCGAGGACACGCTTCATGTCCTTGTACTTGAGACCGCCGACGCGCGATTCCGCTTCGGCGATTTCCCGCTCGGCTCGCTCGACGCGCCGGATGTAGCCCTTCAGCCGCGCGACGACTCGATCGATTTGCTTCTTGGTGAGGTTCAGCTCGCGCAGGAGCTCGATGCGCTCGTCGACATGCTTGTCGAGCTGAGCGGTGAACTGCTTCTTGCTGCGCTCGGAGACGCGCCGCTTGCCGTCGAGCTCGCTCTGCACCTTCGTCATGGACGATTCGATGCGCCTTACCTTGTCGAACACCTTGAGCGCGCGAACCTTTGCGGCTTCGAAGTCGACCTCTTCCTCTTTATCGATGTCGCGGACGACGTCTTTGATGCGGAGCTTTCCTTTGCGAAGGTTTTCCCCGATTTCGAGGATCTCGGCGACACCCACGCGCGAGTTCAGAATCACCTGGAAAATCTTGGCTTCGCCGTCTTCGATGCGCTTGGCGATCTCGACTTCGCCTTCGCGTGTGAGCAGAGAGACCGAGCCCATCTTGCGCAGGTACATGCGAACGGGGTCGTTGCTCTTCTGCGCGTAGCCGTCATCCGCGGGCGGCGGAACCGTGGACGGACGGCGTGTGGAGGAGCGCGTCGCTGCAACGGGAACTTCGCTCGTGCGACTCTGACCTTGGGGAGCACCATCGACGACGTCGATGTCTTCGCTCTTCAACCAAACCATCAGGTCGTCGATCTGATCGGACGTGACCATGTCCGGCGGCAACGCCTCGTTGAGCTCGTCGTAGGTGAGGTGACCTTGTGTCCGGCCTCTCTCGAGCAGCAGCTGCACCTCTTTGCGTTCCCGGCCCTTCAGCTTCGGGACCACACGCGACACCGGTTCCTCCTTGAACTTCGATTCCTTCGTTTCCCCGCTACGCCCCGAGCTCTTGGACACCATCTTTACCTCTGCTTCATGTTCGCTTTGAGTTTATGTGCGCTTCGCGTTAGCTCCACAAACTCGCGGGTGAGCCCAGCTGCCAACGCGTCGTCGCCAACGCGGCGAGCTTCGACGATGCGCTGTTGCAGTTCGGGCAGTTGTCGTTCGATGCTCTTGCGTTCGAGAATAGGCAGACCGTCGTCGAGGATTTGGCGAGCTTCCTCGAGGCTGTGCGTCTGCACTGCCAACTGCGCTTCCAACCAAGGCCTGAGTCGATTGTCATTCAAGTCTTCGAGCAAGGCCGTGACATCAAGCGATCCCTGCCTATCCACCATCCGCAAGATGGAATGAAAGATGGCGCGAAGATCATCACTCGTCAAAAGCAGCGGCAGTTTCTGCACGCCTTCGTGATCGATCAACGACGGTTGGTCGATCAAAACCGAAATCAGCTTCGACTGTAACTCCGACACCCGAGGTGCAATCGACTGCTGCACTGCGTCACGTTGTTGTCGACTCGGATCGCTCTTGCGACCGAGACCGCGACGCAACTCGCGACGCACCAACGTCGCGTCCGTGATCCCGAATTTGCGGGCAACGCGTTCGACGTAGAGACCACGCTCGATTGGACTTTCGACCCTCGCAAGAATCGGACCGAGTTTTGCAATCGCATCGGCCTTCGCGTGCGGGTTCGGATCGACTTCCCGCGCGGCGTCGTCGATTAAATGTTCGATTATGGTGGGCGCGCTCACGATTCTCGCGCGCAGCGATTCGGCGCCATGCTCACGAAGAAAGCTGTCGGGGTCCGAGCCTTGGGGAAGCGTGACGACGTGCGCGGCGAGCGCGGCCTTCTGAAGAACGGCGTATGCCTCGCGCACGGCTTTGCGGCCCGCGCTGTCCCCATCGAACAACAGCGTGACCTTCTGCGCGAAGCGTTTGATCAGCCGAGCGTGCGAGTCGGTGAACGCAGTTCCCATTGGGGCGAGCGCGTTTCGAAAGCCGGCCTGATGCAACGCGACGAGGTCGAAGTTGCCTTCGCACAGGACCGCTGCGTCTTCCCGTCGAATCTCGACCCTACCCTCATGCAAGCCGTAGAGAACGTCACTCTTGTGGTAGAGCGGATTCTCCGGACTGTTCATGTACTTCGCAGGAGGTTCCTTCGGGGGCTCCATCGACGGCGCCGGGTCGAGCGCGCGCCCGCTGAATGCCACGACCCGACCATGCACGTCGGTGACGGGAAACATCAGACGATGGCGAAAGCGATCGTAGTGACCACGCCCCGAACGACGCGGAATGATGAGACCGAGTGACTCTGCGTCCTGCGGAGACACGCCCGAGCGTTCGAAGAACTTCGAGAGCGAGTCCCAACCGTGTGGGGCGTAGCCGAACCGAAACGCGCGGGCGGACTCCTCGCTGATCCCCCGCCGAAGAAACTCCTGTCGCGCAATGCCGCGGTCGGGATGCTCGCGAAGCTGGGTCTCATAAAAGGTCGTCGCTTTGTCCATCACCGCGGCGAGACGTTCGGTCTGCTGCTTGTTCCGCTGGTATTCGGCCTCGCGCTGAGGGTCGTACGCCGGAAGCTGCACGCCGGTCTGCTCCGCAAGGTCGCGTGCCACCTCGGGGAACGTCTTGCCCTCCACGTGCATCAAAAACGAAAAGATGTCGCCCGACGCCTTGCACCCGAAGCAATGGTAGAAACCCCGGTTCGGGTGCACGTAGAACGACGGCGTCTTCTCGTTGTGAAAGGGGCAAAGCCCTTTGAGGCTGTTGCCACTCTTCTTGAGCGTCACGTAGTTCCCGATGACCTCTGCGATCGGGGCCCTGTCCCGGATCTCAGCAATCTTGTCTTCGGAAATCACCGCCGCGTCTCAACCATCATCGCCGCCCTGCGAAGTGCAGAGGAGTGTATGCCTCGCTTCGTTCTTGGCAAGCGGGGTCTGCCGCTGTAGTTGTGGCGCGATGACCGAAGCGCGCGCGGCCACCCGGCAAGTTCTCGTCGTCTACGCGCTCGTCTGTGCGGCGGTCTTTGCGGCGACGCGTCTCGGCGCCTCGTCGACCTTCGGTCCCTACGTTCACCTCGCTGTGGCGGCGATCTTCTTGTTGACGGCCCTGCGGATGACACGAGACGACCCCCGTCACTTCGGCCTCGCACTCGGCGGCCTCCTCGAACCGTCGATGAACGACCGCCCACGTGGACCGCTCGGCCTCTTCGATCTCGCGCGGGCCCTTTGGGGAGCTCTCCCATCGGCGCTTCGAGAGGTTGGCGCGGCGTTCGCCGTCGGCGCCGTGGTCTTCCCGCTGTACGCGGTCGGCTTCTACATGTGGAACGAACCTGCTCGGGCGTTCGATCTGACGCTGCCTCCAGACCTCGCGAACATGGTGCTTGCGCAGCTGATCGTGGTCGCGCTCCCTGAAGAGGCGTTCTTCCGCGGCTACGTGCAGACGTCCCTGACGGACGCCGAGTCGGGCCGTGTTCGACTGCTAGGCGTTTCTCTCGCTCCGCGCGCCTGGCTCGCCCAGGCCGCACTCTTTGCGTTGGTTCACGTGCTGTCGGAGCCCCACCCTGCGCGCCTCGCGGTCTTCTTCCCCGCTCTCCTCTTCGGCTGGATGCGCGCGTGGCGCGGTGGGATTGGCGCTGCCCTCGCCCTTCATGCGATGAGCAACCTTTATTCCGAGATCCTCGCGCGGAGTTGGCTATAACAGGCGTATGCACGTCGCTCCGCCCTCACCCACCGTGCTTTCCGAGACCGTTCGACGGGCGCTCGCCGAGGACATCGACCGGGGCGACGTCACGACCGAAGCGTGCGTGCCGTCGTCGCTGATGGCCGAGGCGGAGCTTCGCGCCCGCGAGCCCATGGTCGTCTGCGGCCTCCCGATCCTCGAAGAGGTGTACGCGCAGGTCGATTCGCGGGTTGACCTCGATGCGCACGTCCTCGACGGTGCTCAAGTCGCGGCGGGCGCGCTGGTTGCTACGGTCGCCGGTCCTGCGGCCTCGATCCTTCTCGGTGAGCGCGTCGCCCTCAACTTCCTGCAGCGTCTGAGCGGAGTCGCCACTCTGACTCGCCGCTACGTGGACGCCCTCCCCGTCTCATCCACCACCCGAATCACCGACACCCGGAAAACCACCCCCGGACTCCGAGCCTTTGAGCGCTACGCGGTCCGCTGCGGCGGCGGCTACAACCACCGCGAAGACCTCAGCTCTGCGGTCCTGATCAAGGACAACCACATCGCTGCCGCCGGCGGGGTTCGCGAAGCGATCGAGCGGGCGAAGGCCTATGCCCCGCACACCTGCCGCATCGAATGTGAGGTCGACACACAGGAACAGCTCGCGGAGGCGCTGCACGCGGGTGCAGACATCGTCATGCTCGACAACTTCAGCGACGAGCAGGTCCGCGAGGCGCTCGCGACGATCGACGGTCGCGCTTTCGTCGAAGCCTCCGGCGGGATCACGCTCGAGCGGATCGCAACGCTTGGCGATCTCGGGGTCGACGCGATCAGCGTTGGAGCTCTCACGCACTCCGCGCCCTCGAGTGACCTCGGTCTCGATTGGACGGAACAATGACCACTCTCGATCCCGAAGCACTTCGGTCGGCGCTCGATGGCCGCTGGGGTACGTCTGTCACGGTCGTCGAGTCGACCTCCTCGACGATGGACGATGCCGCGGCCGCCGCAGCGGACGGCGCTCCCGACGGACACGTGATCGTCGCGGACCGACAGGACCACGGACGCGGCGCGCACGGGCGCTCTTGGGAGTCGCCCGGGGGCACCGATCTCTATTTTTCGATCGTCGCTCGACCGACTCTCGAACCGAGCTCGATCGCGCTCGTCACATTGGCGACGGGCCTTGGTGTCCGAGATGCCGTTGCCTCGTTCCTGCCGGACCGCGCCATCGAAGTAAAGTGGCCCAACGATGTCTGGGTCGAGCGACGCAAGTGCGCAGGCGTACTCGTCGAGAGCCGAATGACAGGGCCGACCATCGAGTTCGTCGTTCTCGGCGTGGGCCTCAACGTCAACCGTCTCGAATGGCCCGCCGAGCTCGAAGGGATCGCGACATCGATCCTGCAAGAAGGTGGGGGCGATGTGCTCGATCGAGTCGACGTCCTCGCCAGCGTCATCGGGCACATCGAGTCTCGAGTCGACGGCCTCGTCAACCATGGCAGCGGCGCACTGGTCGACGCACTTCGTCCCCACCTCGCCCTTGTCGGCGATCGGGTTCGTTGGGAAGACGGCGAAGGCGTATTCGAAGGAGTGGATGCCGGAGGAGCCGCGCTCGTGCGGACGAACTCGAAGCTCCAGACGTTGCACGCGGCGCGTTTTCAACCACTCGACTGACCCCTCCGCTTGCCCGGGCGAGTCGTGCGCTCCAGATCTAGCCAATGGCGCACGCACGCGAGCTCAGATGGTTGCAAGACACGGTGGGGGTGCTCGACCTGGCGGACCGCAGCGTCATCTCGGTGACGGGCGACGACGCACACGAATGGCTTCAGGGGCAGCTCACCAACGACTGCGAAGGCAAGTCGGCGGGCGAATCGGTGTATGGGTTCATCCTCACGCTGAAGGGCCGCGTGCTCGCGGACACCTGGGCCTTCTTTCACGACGAGGGCGTCTGGCTCGACGTACCCGAGAGCCAGGCCGAGGCCGTGATGGAGCGGCTCGACCGCTACATCATCATGGAAGACGTCGACCTCGCACTCGAACGCGAGCTCCGATGGATGACCGCGCAGGGGCCCGCATCCGATCAAGTGGTCGAGACGAGCTGGCCTGCGAGCCGACTGGGATCTGGAGGTCGTCAGTGGCTGGTCCCAGCAAGCGAGCTGAACGTGGAACTCGAGCGGGCAACACGTGCGGCGACACAGCAGGACGGCGGCTGGGTAAATACTGACGCGTGGCGATTCGCGCACGTGGTGTGGGGGCTTCCACTCTTCGGCCAAGACTTCGGCGACTGGACCTACCCGCAGGAAACGGGACTCACCACCGCGGCCGTGTCGTTCAACAAGGGGTGCTACATCGGCCAGGAGACGGTCGTGATGCTGGAGAACCGCGGCAAAGCGCCGAAGGTACTTTGGCAGTGGGCGATCGAAACGGACGAGGCTCCCGCACCGAAGACGCCCATCGAACGAGACGGTGAGCGCGTCGGCGACATCACGTCGGCGGTCGTGACGGACGACGGAGTGCTCGCGCTCGGCTTTCTCAAGCGTGGCCACGAAGACGAAAACGACGGGTTCGCGGTGGCCGGGGCACCCGCGAAGCCTCGGGGTTCCGTGGCGGATCGGCTGCGCGTCTAGCCCTTGTCCACGTGACGATACGGCACCTGTCGAGGTGGCGCGGATCCTGGGTCGACCTTATAGTACGAACTACGAGGAGGCCTATGCTCAACCTGACAGACCGCGCCGCACACAAGGTTAAAGAGATCCGCGACACCGAAGGCTTGGAAGGCCAAGGCCTTCGAGTACGGGTGATCGGCGGCGGATGTGCCGGTTTTTCCTACGATCTTTTCTTCGAAGACGAGACCTCAGACCTCGACCAGACGTTCGAATCGCATGGAATCTCCATCTATGTCGACATGATGAGCGCTCAGTATCTCGAGGGGACGGAAATCGACTACGTCGAGGGACTCCAGGGCGCCGGGTTCAAGTTTGTGAATCCGCAGGCCAAACAGACCTGCGGCTGCGGGTCTAGCTTCTCGGCATAAACTATCCATCATTTCAATGGGTTAGAGAGACCTGGGCATGTTGTTGTTCAGGTCTTGTCTAATTTGACTTGCCCTGTTGTCCAGATGGGTCTAGGTACTTCTTAGACAACACCTAGACAAAAGTCGATTCAGGCTTTTCCCGGGTAACGTAACGTAACCGCCGACGTAAGAGAAAAGACCATGCAGTCATCCGCCTCCCTCGATCGCTACATCCAACAAGTCCGTGCCATTCCCAAGCTTTCGCGCGAAGCCGAGCATCAGCTCGCCCTCAAGGTCGTCGAAGGTGACCAAGATGCCGCGGATAAGCTCGTCGAAGCCAACCTCCGGTACGTGATCGCGATTGCGCTTCAGTACCGGCGCTACGGCGTGAAGCTCGGCGACCTCATCGCGGAAGGCAGCGTGGGTCTCGTGACCGCGGTTCGCAAGTTCGACCCGCATCGCGGCACCCGCTTCGTGACGTACGCCGGTTACTGGATTCGCGCGTTTGTGCTCGAATCCGTGGTTCGGTCGAGCACCATGGTTGGTGCAGGCTCTGGCCCCTTCCGCTCCAAGCTCTTCTTCCGCCTACGTCGCGAGCGCGCACGGCTTTCGAACGTCATCTCCGACCCCGATGAGCTGACTGAAAAGCTCGCTTCAGAGTTCGACACCACCAAGGAAAAGATGACGGAGCTACTTCGTCGCCTCGACCAGCGTGAAATCTCCCTCGACGCGCCCGCCTACCACGACTCGGACTCCACGCTCGTGGAGATGCTGCCTGGAGGCGCGGAGCCTCAGGACGTCGTTGTGGGGCGGCAGCGCCGACACAGCGGAATCCAGACCCGCCTCGCTGGCGCCCTCTCGGTGCTGGACGACCGCGAGCGCCTCATCGTCGAAAAGCGCATTCTCGCGGACGAGTCCGCCTCCTTGGCCTCGCTCGGACGTGAGCTCGGCGTGAGCCGGGAGCGCGCACGCCAGCTCGAAGCCCGCGCCAAGCGGAAGCTCGCCGAAGAGCTCAAAGACCTCGCTCCCGCCGCGTAATTCGCACCGATTTGGTGTAAGACAGGCAACTACCCAGGGGCTCGGTGCGAAAACGCCGTTCCCGGGGTAGCATGGGCGTAGGATGGGAGCCGACAAAGGGGACGTTACTGCGCTACGACGTCGAGACTCCACGGCAGAGCTTGGGCAAGACGACCTCGTCGAGGACGAGGGTGGACCGCCGAGCTTCCCGCGCCCTCCCCCACTGACCGAGGCTCCTCCGCCCCGAGCTCCCTCCGAAGCGCCGACGCCCAAGGTGGATCCCACTCGACGCGCTCGCGAATGGATGGACGAATGCGCTCGGGAGCTGGAACACACCTCGGACGCTCGGCGGATCGCGCGACTCTACTACGAGATGGCGCGCGTCTCCGAGGGAACGCTCGGCGATTCCCGGAAGGCGCTCCAATACTACCAGGCGACACTCGAACGTTCGCCCGACTACGTTCCGGCGATTCGCGCCGCGCGCCGACTCCTGATTGCCGCCCGGATGTTCACCGAGGCGCTCGAGCTCTTCGACGCAGAGGCGCGCGTGACCCGACAGCCCCGCGACAAGGCCACGCTGTTCTTTCTGAAAGGAAGACTGCTCGAAGATGTGCTCGGAAACCGTGACGCAGCCGCCGAAGCCTATCAGACCGCCCGTGCGCTCGACCGATCGCACGCCGCAATCCTGCGCGCGACCGAGCAACGCTCGTTTGCGAAGCAGAAATGGCCAGAGGTCGACCGTGCGCTCTCCGAGGTGGCCAACGCGACCGCTGCCAACGACTCGCATCGCGCTGCGCTGATCGTACGACGGGCGCAGCTGCTCGAAAGCAGGCAACAGCGCCCCGAGCAGGCGGCCGAGCTCTACGAGACGGCGCTCCAACTGGACCCGAACGCATCGATCGCCGTTCAAGCTCTCAAGCGACTCTATTACGCGCAGCACCGCTGGCGGGACCTCATTCGGACGCTCGAAGCAGAGGCCAAGCTCGCGACCGATCCTCAGCTGGAGGCTTCCGCGCTGTACCGCGCCGCGCGAATCAACGCGGAGCACTTGGGCAACCGCGACGAGGCGATCCGGGTGCTCGAACGGGCGCGAACGCTCGTGCCGGACGATTCGCTCGTCCTCGGTGAGCTCTGCCGGCACTACGAATCTGGACAGCGTCCCCAAGCCCTCGCCGAGGCGCTCGAAGCACTCACGCAGGCGACCGAGGACGAGGCCGAACGACTCACGTTTACCCAACGGATCGCACGCCTCTACGAGGAAGAGCTCGGTGACGTCGACCAGGCGATTCTCTGGCACGAACGCGCCGTCGAGCTCGAACCGACGTCGCTTTCGAGCCTTCAGGCGCTGAGCCTCCTGTATCGCGTTCGCGGCGCCTGGCCGAAGCTCATCGACATGTGCCTGCAGGAAGCGCGGCATACGACGGACGCGCAGCGTCGCGCAGACGCACATGCGCGTGCGGCTGAAATCTACGAAAGCCGGCTCCACACGGTCGATGTCGCGATCGATCACTACCAGCGTGCTCTTCATGCGATGCCGGACCACGCCACCGCGTTCAAGGCGCTCGCGAGACTCCTGTCAGACGTCAACCGACCCAAAGAGCTCATTCAGCTTTACGAGAATGCGCTCGACCGGGCGACCGGAACGCGCGCCGTGTCTTACCTCTTCAAGATCGCGCAGCTCTACGAAGACGTGCTCTCCGAGCATGCTCTCGCGGCACAAACCTATAAGCGCGTCCTTCAGCAGGACTCGAGCAACCTCGCCGCCGTCCACGCCTGGCAGCGCTCGGCTGCTCGAGCCCATCGTTCGCGAGAGCTCCTCGAAGCGCTCGACTACGAGATCGAGCTCACCGTCGAGCGTGACCGCCTCGTGGCTCTGCTTCATCGAGCGGGCGAGGTTCTCGAGGAGCAGCTCGAAGACCGCGACCGAGCGATCCAGCGCTACCGTGCCGCACTCGACAAAGACCCACGGCACGTCCCCACCCTTTCGAGCCTCGGACGGCTCTACTACGCGACCGGCCGTTGGAACGACCTGCTCGACGTCTATGGTCAGGAGCTTCGTCTCACGTCCGCGAAAGCGCGCCGCGTGGCCCTGCTTCAAAAGATGGCGGAGATCTCGCGCGATCGGCTCGGGTCCAACGACGAGGCGCTTCGCTACCACCGGGAAGCGATCAAAGTCGATCCGTCGCACGCGCCGTCTCTCCAGGAGCTCGCGCGCCAGCTTCGGGAGCGCGGGTCGTGGGAGGAGCTGGTCGACGTCCTCGAGCTCCAGCTTCGCAGCGCGTCCTCGCCGCGGATGCGTGCGAGGGCCGCCTTTCTTCTCGGCCAAGTCTACGAAGAGCATCTCGGGGACCGAACCAAAGCCGCCGCCTCGTACGAGGCCTCCGTGGCCGCCGATGTGGCGTATCGCCCCGCGGTCGACGCGCTCGCGCGTGTTCGCGCCGAGGAGCACGACTGGACGCACCTTCTCTCGGACCTCGAACGAGAGCTCCGCCTTGCCGAGGACCCGGGACAGCGCATCGCCCTTTTCGCGAGACGCGCTCAGGTGCTCGAGCGCCAAGACAAGCATCGGCAGGCCATCCAGGCTTGGGAGGACGTGCTTGCGATCAACCCGCGGCATCTAGGCGCGCTGCTCGCACTCGAGCAGCTCTACCGACAGGTCGGCGCATGGGAGTCGCTGGTCGGCATCTATACGACGCAGGCAGACGTGCTCGACGAATCGGGAGCGCGCGTGGCGGCGCTATACGAGCTTGCTCGCCTGCTCGAGCACGAGGGCCTCGGCGACGCGGATCAGATCGTGGACGCGTATCGTCGCATCCTCAAAGACCAACCCACCGACCTCGGGGCACTCCTCGAGCTCGAGCGTCTCGCAACCGCAAAGGCAGACGCCGAGCTGCTCGAGGAGGTAGACCGACTGATGGCGAAGTCCGCGTCCGATCCGACAGTCGCGGCAGCGCATCGTGCTCGACTCGCTGAAGCACTCGAGGGCTCGGATGACGGCGAGGCGATCGAGCTCTTCCGCGGTGCCGTCACGTCCGATCCTTACCACGTCGGTGCGGCACGCGGTCTCACAAGAGTTGCGCAGGAAACCAACGATCCGCATGCGCTCGTCGACGCGCTCAGGCGCGAGGCGGATGCCGAGCGGGATCCGAAGGCGGCCGCGGAACTGCTCGAGCAGAGCGCGTTCGTCCGGCTTCAACGCATCGGAGACCACGATGGTGCGCGCCGGGACTTCGAGCGCGCTCTCGAGATTTGGCCGGACTCAGAGCGAGCGGCGGACGGCCTCATCGACGTGCTCAGCATCGATTCGAGCTGGTCGCTCCTCGTCGATCGGTTGTCGCAGGCTGCGTCGTCGGCAGGCTCGGTCGAACGGGCGAGCGCCCTTTGGCTATCGGTCGCTCGGATTCAAAGCGATGAGCTCGGGCAGACGCCGACCGCGATTCGAACGCTTCAACGCATCATCAAGATTCATCCGAGGCATCTCGAGGCTCTCGAGCGTCTCGCCGCGCTCTTCGAGTCGACCGAGTCGTGGCACGAAGCAGCCGCGACGATGGAGCAGCTGCTTGCGGCAGCTCCCGACAATCCGCGTGTAAAGCGGATCTTGGTGAACGTGTCGCGTCTCTACCGCGAGCGACTCGAGACTCCTGAAAAGGCTCTTCGGCACGTCGAGGCTGCGCTTGCGGTCGATCCTTCCGATCCCGTCGCTCTTCGCGAGCTGTCGCTCGTTCACGAGGGGACAGGACAGCTCAGCGCTTCACTCGCCGTCGCTCGTCACTGTCTCGAGGTCGCACCCGACTCCGCGCGAAGCGAGGCTTTGCTGCGCGTTGGACAGCTCGAGCACGGCGCCGGCAATAAAGAGGCAGCCAAGACGGCTCTGCGTGAAGCGGTTGTCCTCGAAGGCGCATCGAGCGAGGCCGCACGCGCATTGGAGTCGCTCTGCGAGACACCCGACGATTGGCATGGGCTTGCATCGGCTCTCGACGCGCACCAGCCCGCCGACGAGGAGGCGCGCGTGGCGGCTGGACTCGAGGTAGCACGAATCCTCGCAGATCGATGCGGGGACGAGGCCGCGGCGTCGGAGGCGCTGCACGCACGGCTTCGGGACGGCGGCAACAGCCCGGAGCTTCGGCGCGAGCTCGCCTCTCGCTTGCGGCGCCAAGGCGACGTCAACTCTGCGGTCGAGCAACTCCAAGCGGTGCTGGCCAGCGAACCGACGCGAGAGGGCGTGTGGCGCGAGCTCGCACGGACGTATGCGTCGGTGGAACGCGATCGGGAAGCACGCCTTGCATCGCTTCCGCTTCGAGTCCTCGGCCTCGACAATGAAGAAGACCGCGCACGCCTCGCTGCATCGGAACCACGGCCAGCACGTGCCCGACCCCGGTCTCTTCGCGGCGCCGTGCTCGATCAGTTTGGGACCCCGCGACCGGAAGACGCCGCGGCCGGCGCCCTGCTGAGCGCTCTTGGCCCCGCGCTCAGCAAGCTCTACCCGCAGGACCTTCAAAGCTACGGGCTCGCGACGCGCGACCGCCTGCCGACCGAAGCCAACCATCCGCTCCGCGATATCGCCAATCAGATCGGCGCCGCACTCGAGATCCGTCACTTCGACCTGTTCTTGCATCGGGTCCGGAACAGGTCGGTCACCATCGAGCTTGGTGTGCATCCTGCCGTGCTGGTCCCCGCGGCGGTCATGGAAAAGGACGCGGCGACCCAAACCTTTCTCCTCGCACGCGTGATGACGCAAATCGCCCGCGGCTATCAGGCGATCGAGAAGCTCACGCCGCGAGAGCTCGACGTGCTCTTGGCGTCGGCAGCTCGCCTCGTGAAGCCCGACTTCGGCTCGGGTCTCACCAGCGAGGAGTTCCTCGACGAGCAGGCCCGAAGGCTTCAGCGCGCAATCCCACGCCGCGATCGACGTGCGGTCCGCGACGCGGCCTTGGCATACTCACGGACGAGCCGAGTGAAGTTCGACCGCTGGGTCCACGCCGCAGAACGAACCGCGACACGCGCGGCGCTTCTCCTTTGCGACGAGCTCGACCCGTTAGCGCGCGAGCTGCAAAGCCAAATCGCTCCCGAGCGTGCGGCTGAAGGCGACACCTTCGAATCGCACCCGGAGTTCATCAGCGCGCTCAAGTTCTGGGCCTCTCCCGCAGCGATGCACCTGCGGGAGCACATGGGCATGCTGCCGTAGCGCTGACGGTCGACCGGTCTCGTACGGGCCTCAGGTGAAGTCGCGCGTCTGTCGCTCGATCCGCATCGCTAGCCACGCGAACGCGCCGATGAGCACGAGCAACATCGCAATCCCCGAAAAGAAAGCGGCGCTCTCGAAATAGGGGGTCAGCCCGTACTCACGATCGTACTGCCGGTACGTTCCGACGCGGGAAAGCCTCTGCCAAGCGAGCGGCCACACGCCGACGGCGAGAATCGTCCCAAGCGTCCCAAGGCGTCGCGCCGTCGTGTCCCGCGAGCCACGGCACAACGCCGCACCAAGCCCGAAACCAGCAAGTCCCGCACCGCATAGGAGAACCGCAGTGAGGGCCCCCCACAGCCACGGGGCCTGACCGGTGTTCACCCAGTAAAAGAGAAACCAATCGCCGTGAAATACGTAGAAGTAGATGGCGGTTGGAAGCAGCGCCAAAAGGAAGAACAGCAGGTAGGCGAGAAAGGACTCTGCCCGCCACATCGCCCCCCCGTTGTGACGTAGCTCGTCGCGCCCCGCGTACGCAGCGAACGCCCCCGTTACAAAGCTCATGAACAGCAGAAAAAAAAGAGGCAAAATGCTTCCCAAAACAAGGCTACGTCCCGGCTTCGTGGACGGTCAACCAAACGGGCACCATAGTTACGGGATGCACCGGGGCATGTGGGTTGGTCTGGTCGGTTTCTTGGCGGCTTCGAGCGTCGCCCTGCAGGCGTCCGCCGACACGCTGACCGAGCTCACAGAGCCCTTTTCCGCTGCACTTCAAGGCGGAAGCTACCTCGGCGCGTTGGGCCTGGTCTTCGTCGCCGGGCTCGCTACGTCGCTCACGCCCTGCGTCTATCCGATGATCGCCATTACGGTCAGCGTGTTCGGCGCAAGACAGGCCGAGAGCCGCGCGAAAGCTGCCTTGCTGTCCACGATGTTCGTGTTCGGTATCGCGGCGCTCTTCACCCCGCTCGGGGTGGTATCCGCGCTCACCGGAAGCGCCTTCGGAAGTGCGCTCGCAAGCCCTTGGGTCGTCGGTGCGCTCGCGCTGCTCTTCGCGGCCATGGCACTGAGCATGTTCGGTCTGTTCGATGTCGCGCTTCCGTCGTCGCTGCAGAACCGTCTCGCCAACGCCGGCGGCCTCGGTATGCGAGGCGCGTTCGTGCTTGGCTTCGTCAACGGCCTCATTGCGGCTCCGTGCACCGGCCCGGTGCTCGCGGTCTTGCTCACATGGGTTGCCACCACCGGCAACGTCGTTTTCGGCGCGCTCGCGCTTTTCGTGTACGCGATCGGCATCGGGGTCCTGTTTTGGTTCGTGGGCACCTTTGCGATCACGCTTCCAAAGTCAGGACGATGGGTCGAGTGGACGAAGAGCCTGTTCGGCATCGCGATGTTGGCGCTGGCCTTCTATTACCTCCGGGGCGTGTTGCCCTACCCTCGCCCCGAAGTACGCGATCAGCTCTGGCTCGCAACGGCGGTCGGACTGCTGGTCGGCGGAGTCGCGCTCGGAGCCATTCACCTGTCGTTTTCAGGAAGCGACTTGGCGGCTCGCGCGAGGAAGGCGATCGGCATCACCGCGTGCGTCGCGGGCATCCTCGGCATGCTCGGCTACGCGGAGGCACTCCCTCCGGGCGCCCACATCGCGTGGACTGAAGACTTCGAGGCCGGAAAATCCGCTGCGATGACCGAGGGGCGCCCGATGCTGGTCGACTTCGGGGCCGACTGGTGCGGCGCCTGTCAGGAGCTCGAACGCGATGTGCTCAGCGATCCGCGCGTCGTCGCCGAGGCCCAGCGCTTCGTCACGGTCCGGGTCGACTTGAGTACGGACAAGGCCACGGACGAAAAGTGGGCCCTCCTCAAGCGCTACGAACAGCCTGGCCTCCCGCTCGTCGTCCTTCATCGAAGCGACGGTTCGGAGGCAGTCCGGGTCACCGGGATGCTCGAAAGCGACGAGTTCCTCCAGATGATGAGCCGGGTTCGCTAGTCCGCGTCGAGGCATGCTAGCCTCACACCGCCATGGCCGAACACAAACTGTCTCGACGTCATCTCCTGCGGGGCACGGTGCACCTGGCAGTCATCGGGGCCGCGCCCACGCTGCTCCACGGCTGCACGAAGGAAGAGTTCTCGTGCACGGACATCGCGGGCCTCAGCCGAAAGGACTTGGAGCTTCGTACGTCGCTCAAGTACGTGGACCGGTCTCCGCACGGAGAGACCAAGAACTGCTCGAACTGCGCCTTTTTCGTCGAGGGGCCAAAGGGCGAGTGCGGCAACTGCACCCTGGTTCAAGGCCCCATTCATCCACTCGGGTACTGCAACTCGTGGGCCGCCAAAACGTGAGTCGCTGAACCATGGCCCTGTTCGAGGTTCGCGGTCTCAAGAAGGCGTTCGGCCGAAACGTCGTGCTCGACGGACTCGACCTCGACATCTTCGACGGCGAGGTGGTGACCATCATCGGCGAGTCGGGCTCCGGCAAGAGCGTCCTGCTAAAGGCCATGATGGGCCTGGTCGAGGCGGACGGCGGCACCATCCGATTCGACGGCGAGGAAGTCACGGGCCAGACCGAGCGGGAGTGGTTCGCCACCCGACGGCGGATCGGGATGCTCTTTCAGGAGTCCGCTCTTTTTGACTCGCTCAGCGTCTTCGAGAACGTCGCCTATGCCCTCCGCGAGCAAACGTCGATGACCGAAGAAGAGATCGTCGATCGAGTTGCGGAAACGCTCTCCTTGGTCGGCCTCCCTGGGATCGAGCAAATGGCTCCCGCGGATCTCTCCGGCGGCATGCGTAAGCGCGTGGCCCTTGCCCGCGCAGTCGCCGTACGTCCGGAAATCGTCTTCTACGACGAGCCGGCAGAAGGGCTCGACCCGATCAACGTCACGCGCGTCAACCGCTTGCTCCTTGGCCTTCAGCAGAGCCTGAACGTGACGTCGGTCGTCGTGACCCACAATCTCAAGGCCGCGTTTGCGATCAGCGACCGGCTCGCGCTGATACACGACGGTGCCGTCGTCACGACTGGCGCCCCGGAATCGTTTCTGGAATCGGACGACCCCGTCGTGCGAGAGTTCATCGGCGACCGAATGAGAAAAGTCCTACGCGCGAGTTGAGCGCACACACGAGGAGAAGAACATGAGCAAGGGATGGATTGGTTTTGGGGTCTTGGTCGTCATTGCGCTCGGGCTCGCTATCTCGGGTGCCGGCACGTACAACAGGCTCGTCGAGCTCGATGAAGGGGTCGACAACGCGTGGAGCCAAGTCGAGAACGTCTACCAGCGGCGCGCCGACCTCATTCCGAACCTCGTGGCAACGGTCAAGGGTGCGGCGGACTTCGAGCAGGAAACACTCACTCAGGTGGTCGAGGCGAGAGCGAAGGTCGGACAGGTGAACTTCGATCAGGCGCCCGACGCCGCGCAGCTTCGGGAGTTCGAGTCGGCGCAGTCGGGGCTGTCCTCCGCGCTCTCACGGCTCTTGGTGGTCGTCGAGCGCTACCCGGAGCTGAAAGCCACCGAGTCGTTTCGAGATCTCCAGGCGCAGCTCGAAGGGACGGAGAACCGAATCTCCGTCGAGCGTAAGCGCTTCAACGACGCGACCCTCGCGTACAACAAGACGCGACGCACGTTCCCGACCGTCCTCATGGCTGGGCTCCTCGGCTTCGACGACAAGCCGTACTTCGAATCGACGGAGGGGGCGGACGAGCCACCCAAGGTCGAGTTCTAACGGCCCACCGTGCCCACTCGCATCGATAAGTTCTTCAGTAAGCGGGACCGCGAAGCGATCTCGGAGGCGACCGCCGACGCCGAGCGGCAAACGTCGGGAGAGCTGGTGGTTTACGTCGTCGAGCGCTGCGATCCCTACGGAGAGGAAGCCTGGAAGGGATCGCTCGTGGGTGGTGCGATCGGCGCGCTCGTCGGTGCGTTGGCCACTTGGTTCTATGGCGGCTGGGGCGCCCCGGACGAGCTCTGGATCTTGATCGGCGCTCAGGTCGGGCTGCTCCTCGGATGGCTTGCGAGCCGGATTGAAGGCGTCGCCCGCGCGCTGATCGGCGACGAGGCGATGGAAAGCCGAGCGGACGGACGAGCCGCCGAGGCGTTCGTCGAGGAACGTGTCTTTGCGACCGAGGCGCGCACCGGAGTCCTGATCTTCCTGGCCCTGTTCGAGCATCGCGTCATCGTGATGGCGGACGAAGGCATCTCGGCGGCCGTACCCGAGTCGGCGTGGGACGACATCGCGGGCTCCGTAGCCAGCGGGATTCGAGCAGGCTCGCCGACGTCGGCGCTGATCGCTGCCGTCAAGCGGTGCGCGGACATCCTTTCCGCACACGGGGTTCCGGCGAACCAGACGAACGAGCTCTCGAACAAACCGAGGTTTCGGGATGAATAGGCTCGGCGCATTCGCACTCGTCACGTTACTGCTCGCCGCGTCGTCGGCGCTGGCACTCGAAGTGCCTCCGCTACGAGACCGGGTCAACGACGACGCCGGTGTGCTTTCGAGCAGCGCCGAAGCGCGGATCACCGAACGACTCGAAGCGCTCGAAAACGACACCGGCGCTCAGGTAGCCGTGCTGACGATCGACACGCTCGACGATGAAGCGCTCGAAGACTACAGCCTCCGAGTCGCCGAAACGTGGGAGCTCGGTCGAGCGGATCAGGACGACGGTGCGCTCCTCCTCATCGTGAAGAACGACCGGAAGATGCGGCTCGAGGTCGGCTATGGGCTCGAGCCTTCGCTGACCGACGTGATGTCGCGGCGGATCTTGGACGAGATCCTGAGGCCGAGCTTTCGAGCAGGAGACTTCGACGGCGGAGTCGAACGAGCGGTCGACGCGATGGACGGACTCGTCCGAGGGACCAGCACGTTGCCGCCACCGAGCAGCGTCGACACGGGCGAACTGCCGCCGCGAATGTTTGGCGTCCTATGGCTCGCGTTCTTGATCCCGTTCGTGCTGGCCGTCGTGGGCACCAACCCGTTCCAGGCGATCCTGTACCTCTTCCTTCTGCCGTTCTTCGGCGTTGGAGGCCTGACGCTCGGCGGACCTCAAGGCGCGGTCGGGCTCGCGGGTTTCTGGCTACTCGCAGCGCCGATCGCGTGGGCCTTCATCGGGCGCCGTCAGAAGAAGACCAAACGAAGGCGCCGTCGCTCTCGAAGCGCGTGGTCGTCAGGCGGCGGATGGGCGGGAGGCGGATGGTCCTCCGGTGGCGGCTTCGGTGGCGGAGGCTTCGGAGGCGGCGGAGGAGGCTTCGGCGGAGGCGGTTCGTCGAGCAGCTGGTGAGGCGCCCCGCGTCAGGGGTCGCTCTCGAGCTTGCCGTGCCAGTAGACCCAATTCGCCCAGGCTTCTGGAATCGACGAAGCGGGATCGACGCGGAAGGCCACTACGGGAAGCCACTTCGGCTTCACGGGCGGGCGTCGGAGGCGAAGGCGTGCCTGGCGGGGCGTCTTGTTGCCCTTCTTTTCGTTGCAGCTGTAGCAGGCCATCACGATGTTTTCCCAGTTGGTCTTCCCGCCCTGTGACTTCGGGACCACGTGATCGTACGTGAGGCCGCGGAGCCGGTGGCGAACGCCGCAGTATTGACACTTGAAGTCGTCGCGCATCGCAACGTTGATGCGGGAGAACTTGATGGCCCGCTTGCGGCCGACGATGGTCCGCAGAAGGCGGACGACGGCTGGCATCTTGATGGTGATGCTGACCGAGCGAATGTCCTCGTCGTACTCTTCGACGACCTCGACCTTGCCGTCGAAAATCATGCAGACGGCGCGCTGCCAGCTGATGATCCGGTGGGGCTGGTAGCCCTGATCCAAGACAAGGGTCCGCATTCCGCTCGCGAATCCATATAGCGCGAACCGCCCCGGAAAGAAACATGCCTTTGTAGCGGGAGCGCAAACTTCTCGACGCAGGATCCGGCTCGATACCGCAGAAGCTACGGCGCAGAGAGGGGCGACGTCGCGTGCCCCGTCACGAACATGGCGCGCGTCGCCGGGGTCGAGTTCGCACGTTGGCGACTACCGAAACAAGAACGTGCCCGCGCCTAACTAGACCTGGGGCGCAACGCGATGGGCGCTGGGGCTAGGGGCTATCGGCCTCGCTCAAGCTCGGCCGCTTTCGGGCGCCTGCCCCCTGGCCGCTGTTCGAGGCTCTACACCATCTTGCGCGAACTCGCGGCAACGTGGAACCGAGCATCCGGCGACTTCCACTGGCCGCGCGGCCCGTGAGAAACCCTGGCGTTTTCGCAAATCGCGCGGGTTGGTTTGTACGTGTTGGGAATCGTTGGGGTTCAGGGGGCCCCGCGTGTCCCTTTGGTGTTAGCGTCCCCGGGAGGATTCGAACCTCCGACCTTCGGTTTAGGAAACCACTGCTCTATCCGACTGAGCTACGAGGACAATCGGCGGGGCTATAGCATGGGGTCTCTGCACCGCGCGAGCTGTTGACGGAGATGGGCCGCGTGTACTACTCCTCTTCGGCTCAGGAGTTCTTTATCACTGGAGAGAGACGATATCCCGCGCCGGTCATTGCGGTATCGAATCGGACGCAGGCTAGCCAACCCCCGCTCGAAATCGCACCCGCGCAAGAGCCGGCCAGGCCGAAGCGCCGTACGACGCTGCCGAACGACCTTCTCGACCGTACCGACGAGGAAGCCGCCCGCCGCCTCGCGCTCAAGGCCGTTGCCGCGGCGCGCGCCGCGGAGCGTCGACTCGACGATCGAGCCGACCCTGAAGCGCTCCACGACTTTCGCGTTGCGGTCCGGCGGCTGCGGAGCCTGCTTCGCGCGTACAAGCCTCAGCTCGAAACCGCGGTGCGAAAGAAAGACCGGCAGACGCTTCGCGACATCCAGCGCGCCACGGGCGGCGGGCGCGAAGCAGAGGTCGCCCTCGAGTGGCTAACCAAGCAGCGAGACCTTTCCTCCGAGCACCTCGCCGGTCTCAACTGGCTCTCTGCGACCCTCATGGCGCGGAAGCGCGAGTGCGAGCACGCGCTCGACGGTGAGGTGCGCGCCGAGTTTCGCAGGACCGCGGACCGGCTTGAAGAGAAGCTCGCGATCATGAAGAGCGAGACGAACCTGCTCGCGGATGGGTTCGAGACGAGCTTCGGTCGAACCCTGGCCAACCTCACCGAGGCGCACGCGACCGACCTTCTCGTTCAGCTCAGCCAGATCGTGCGAATGGACGACGTGGAGCGCCTCCACGAGGCGCGCATCCTCGGAAAGCGACTTCGCTACCTACTCGAGCCCGTGCGTGCCTACGTCGACGAAGCGCAGCCCGTCGTGAAGCGCGCGAAGCGTCTTCAGGACTTGCTCGGCGACCTCAACGACGTGCACGTGCTGATGAACGAAATCGACCACGCGTTCGACGACTCGCTCAAAGAGAAGGCCAGCCGTATCAAAGCGTCTCTCGCCCGCGGTGACATCGACCGGGCGCGTCGCGACGCGACGATGCTCGAGTGGGCCGGGCTCGTCGAGCTCTACAGTCGCTTGGAGAACGAGCGCCGGACACTCATCGCGAAGCTCCGTGACAAGTGGCTCGAGCGTGACCTCGACGCGCTGGTGGGCCAGGCCCGTGACCTTGCCCACGACCTTCGCGCTCGCGACCCTCAGTAGTCGAGAATCGAAATCACCCGGTGGGGCTCGAGTTTCTTCGCGCCGCCGAGGGCGATGAGGTTGATGACGAACACGAAGGCGGTGACCTTCGCCCCGCAGCGTGCGACGAGCTCGGCCGAGGCCTTCGCGGTACCCCCGGTCGCGATCAAATCGTCCACGATGACCACCCGATCGCCGGGGCGTAGCGCGTCTTGGTGAATCTCGACGGCATCGGCTCCGTACTCGAGCTCGTACTCGACCCGGTACGTGGCCGCGGGAAGCTTTCCTGGTTTGCGAACGGGCACGAAGCCCACGCTGAGCTTGTCGGCCAGCGCAGCGCCGAACATGAAGCCTCGAGACTCGATGCCGATGACCGCGTCGACCGGAGCATCCCCCAGCGCGTCGACCATGGTTTGGATCGTCGCACGGAACGCGTGGACATCGGCCAGGAGCGGCGTAATGTCTTTGAAGAGAATCCCCTCGCTCGGGAAATCGGGAACGTCTCGGATGCAGCTCCGAATGAGACTCAAGCGGTCGTCCGTCATCAGTCCTCCGTCGGGCCAGCCACGTATGCCGCAACCCCGATGTGGTCCGGCTGGGTGGCCTCGATGCTGAGCGGCGTGACCGAGATGTACCCTTCGTCGAGCGCCTCGGTGTCTGCTCCCTCGACCGGCTCGTTTTTCACGCCGCCTGCCCCGCCGATCCAGAGATAGTGCCGTCCGCGCGGGTCGTCGCGCACCTCGACCTCGTCGGAGTAGAGGCGAAAGCCGAGCCTCGTTGCGCGAATGCCCTTGGGCGGCGAGTGCGGAAAGTTGATGTTGAGAAGGACCGCCTGGCCTTCCGGGGGAGTCGCACGCAGCAGCTGCTTTGCAAAGCGCTTCCCGTACTGCGCCGCACCCTCCATGTCCGACGAGCAGTTCGAGAGCGCGATGGAGGGGACCCCGCGAAGCGCGCCTTCACGAGCCGCAGCGACGGTGCCCGAGTAGTGCACGTCGTTGCCGAGATTCGGCCCGTGGTTGATGCCAGACACCACGAGGTCGGGGCGCCGCGGAAGAAGATCTTTCAAAAAGAACGCGACATACACGCAGTCGGCCGGTGTTCCGTCGACCGCCCACACACGAGGCTCGACCTCGTTGAACCGAAGCGGATGGTGAAGCGTAATCGAGTGACTCTTGGCGCTTTGCTCGGTCTGGGGCGCCACCGTGTAGACCTCCGCAAACGTCGACAGCGCCCTTCGAAGCTCGATGTTGCCCGGCGCGTCCACCCCGTCATCGTTCGAAACCAGAATCAGGGGACGGTCCGACATGCCAAGAACGGCCTATCGCGATGTCGTGGGGCAGGCAAAGCAATTGAGGGAGGCCGGGGGGCTTTCGCCCTCCGGTCTACCAATGGTCGGGGCGACTGGATTTGAACCAGCGACCCCCTCACCCCCAGTAAGGTGCGCTACCAAACTGCGCTACGCCCCGTCCACCCTCTATGCGAGGGCTGCGGAGCCTAGCCCAGGTCGTTCGGGAGGCAACTAAAAAGCCAACGCCCGGAACGCAGGCGATCAGGCGTCGGGGGCGCGCCCCGCGGAGGCGGGAACCACCTGATGTACGGTGACCTGCACCTGCGGAGACTCGATCGGAGTCGCGGCGGCTTCGGAAAGCTGTTCGAGCAGGTCGGTGAGCTGTTCGCGGAGACCGAGAAGCTCGGCGCGGAGCGCAACCTCGCGCGCAGCGCGGGGCTCCGGCGGGCTCGTTCGCTGATGGTGACCGAGATCGCGGATGCGCTTTCGGGCGCCGGGAATCGTGTAGCCCTCGTCGTGAAGAAGCTGCCGGATCAGCATGGCGAGCTCGACGTCCTTGCGGCTGTACTGACGATGCGAGCCGCGCGTCTTCTTCGGACGAAGCGCGGCGAACTCGGTTTCCCAGTAGCGAAGGGCGTGTGGCTTGACGCCTACGATGTCGGCGACTTCGCCGATCTTGAAGAAGAGTTTGTCAGGGAGTTGAGTCCGTCGTGTCATGACTGCTGCTCAGAAATCTGCCCCGTTCTCTTTCGAACGGTGCGGGTTGAGCACGGTCTTGAGTACTTGGCTGGGCTTGAAAGTCAATACTCGCCGCGCGCTGATCGGAATTGGCGCGCCGGTTTGCGGGTTTCGCCCGATGCGCTGCTTCTTGGCGCGCACCACGAAATTCCCGAAGCCCGAGATCTTGATCTTCTCGCCCTCAGCGAGGACGTCTTTCATCGTATCGAAGACGGCTTCGACGACTTCGGCCGCCTCTTTTTTCGAGAAGCCACCAACCTTCTCGTACACGGCATCGATGATTTCGGCTTTCGTCATTCAGCTACAACCTCCAGAGGCCCGGTAGGCGCAGAAAACCACAAATCGGTTTGAATCTCAAGGGTTTGGCAGAGATCGAATCCGACAAATGTGCGCATCCTCGCACATCGGCTCAAATCGTCATCGGAGGGTAGCCTCAAAGCGCTCTCGGGCGATCTTCGCGAGACCTGCGTGCACCTTGTCGACTCGTTTATCGGTGAGCGTCGCGTCTGGATCTCGATACGTCACACGGAAGGCCAGACTCCGGTGTCCGTCCGGGATCTGATCGCCGAGGTACAGGTCGAACAAAGTCACCGACTCCGCGAGACCTTTCGACGCGTCTTGCAGGGCTTCGGCGATCTCGCCCGCGGTAAATGCGTCCTTTACCAACATGGCGATGTCCCGATGAACGGCGGGGAACTTCGGGAGCCCCTTGGCCTGCATCGGGCCAAGTGCCTCCGATAGATCGTAGAGGGCGGCGACGTCGAGCTCGGCGTAGACAACCCGTCCTTGGAGCTCGAGGTCGTCGGCGACGTCGGGATGAATCTCACCGACGACACCCACCGGACGCGATTCGAGCAGAACGATCGCGGATCGCTTGGGGTGCATGTACGGGGGGACGTCCCCAGGCGCGAGGCTCGGCGTGCGCCCGAACACGGCGTCGAGGAGCGCTTCGAGCACGCCTTTTCCGTCGTAGAGGTCGAATGGCTGCTCTCCGCCGATCCAGCCCGCGCGGTCGCCGGCGAGGGCGATCGCCAGCGTCGTCTGCTCGACGGGTAGGACGTCGTCGCTCGGTTCGAACGTACGGGCGATCTCGAACAGCCGAACCTCGTGGGCGCCATGCCGCTGAGCGCGAGCGGCGGCGCCGGTCAAGCCAGGCAGGAGCGAGGTTCGCATGACGGAGCGTTCCTCGGAAAGCGGGTTGGCCAAGGGGACGGCGTCGGTGCTTACCCGGGCGTCCTTCAGCTCGTCGGTCGACAAGAAGCCGTAGTTGATCGCCTCGTAGAGGCCGGCGCGAACCGCGGCGTTCCGCAATGCGTCGACCGTTTTCAGGAGTCCCGGCGTTCCCGCCTCGGACGGATGGACGCGGGGGACCGCGGTCGGAATCTGGTCGTAGCCGCGGACACGGGCGACCTCTTCGATCAGATCGACCTCGCGCTGGAGGTCGGGACGCCAGCTCGGGGCCTCTGCCTCGATGCGCCTATCGTCATCGGAGACGATTCGACAGCCGATCGAGGGCAAGATCGTCATGCACTCGTCCTTCGAGACGGCTGTTCCGAGCAGTTTGGTGGCCCGCGAGGGGCGAATCGCGATGACGCGGGACTCGTAGGGCTTCGCGACGCGGTCGATTGCGGTCGTGGCCGCCGCGCCGCCACCGAGCTCGGCGATGAGCGCGGACGCACTTGCGAGAACGCGCGGCACGGCTCCGGGGTCGACGCCTCGCTCGAACCGGTGGCTCGAGTCGGTGTGAAGACCAAGTCTACGAGAGGTGCGCCGAACCGATCGCGGATCGAAGTACGCGCACTCGATGAGCACATCTTGGGTCTCGTCGCGAATCTCGCTCTCGAGTCCACCCATCACGCCTGCCACCGCGACCGGCCCTTCCCCGTCGCAGATGAGAAGATCGTCGGCTGTGAACGTCCGCTCGACGCCGTCGAGGGTCGCCATCTTTTCGCCGTCGTGCGCAAGGCGGACCACCACCTTCGAACCGCGTAGCTGGTGAAGGTCAAACCCATGAATCGGATGCCCCCACTCGAGCAGAATCAGGTTGGTGGCATCGACCACGTTGGACAGCGCACGCAGTCCGAGGTTGTGGAGCCGATAGCGAAGCCAAAACGGAGACGACGCGATCGTCACTCCGGACACCAGTGCAGCCCCGTACCGCGGGCAGCGTTCGGGGTCCGCAATCTCGACGGACACCGCGGGAAGTTCGGGCGAGTCGACCGAGTCGCCTTCCGCATCCCAAAGAGGCGCTAGCTTGGTCGTCGGCTGACCCGACTCGAAGGCTCCACCGGCCGAGAAGACCTCGCGTGGGCCGGCGGCCTTTCGCGGCGTGTACGGGGTACCGAACAGAACGCCGATTTCACGGGCGATGCCGACGTGACCCAGGCAGTCGGGCCGGTTCGGGGTGAGTCCAATGTCGAGAATGACGTCGCGAAGATCGAGCGCCTCGGCGACGAGCGTTCCCGGATGCCAATCATGCTCGTCCCCGACGACGAAGATGCCTTCGTGGTCGGCACCGATGTCGAGCTCCGCTTCGCTGCAGATCATGCCGTTCGACTCGACCCCGCCTACTTTGCGCGGCTCGATCTCCATCCCATTGGGCAGGACGGCGCCTGGGCGGGCGAATAGGACACGGCCCCCCGGGTCTGGAACGTTCGCCGCGCCGCAGACGACGTCCAGCTCGTCTTCGCCATCGAAGACCCGGACGAGGGTGAGCTTGTCGCGCTTTGGGTGGCGGGCCTTCGAGCGAACCTCGGCGATGACGACCGAGTCGAGGCCCTCCCCCTTCTTCTCCATCGCTTCGACTTCCAGCCCGGCGAGCGAAATACGCTCGGCGATGTCGGCGACGTCCGCGTCGACGGGGCAGAGCTCTTGCAACCAGCGATAGGAAACCAACATCGATCGAACCTAGAACTGCGACAGGAAGCGCACGTCGTTTTCGTAGAGCAGCTTGATGTTCGGAATGCCGTACTTGAGCATCGCGATGCGGTCGAGCCCCATGCCGAACGCAAAGCCCGTGTATTTCTCCGGGTCGTAGCCGACGTTCTCGAAGACGACTGGGTGAATCATTCCGCAGCCGAGAATCTCCATCCAACCCGTACCCTTGCAGACGCGGCACGCGGCGGTGCGCTCCTTGTCGCCCTCCCAGGCGCGGCAAAAGACGCAGCTCATGTCGACCTCGCCACCCGGCTCGACGAACGGGAAATAGCTCGCGCGGAAACGCACCGCGATGTGCTCGTCGAATAGGCGCCGAAGGAACAGCGTGAGCACGCCCTTGAGCTCGGCAAAGCTCACGTCTTCGTCGACGAGGAATCCTTCTAGCTGAAAGAACATCGGGGAATGGGTCGCATCGTCGTCGCGACGATACACCGCTCCCGGAGACACGATGGCGAGCGGCGGCTGCCGCTTTTCCATTTCGCGAATCTGGATGGTCGAGGTCTGCGTGCGCAGCAGAACGCTTTCCGGATTCTGGGATCGATTGCCCTCGATGAAGAACGTGTCGTGCTCATCGGTTGCCGGATGGTCCGGTGGGAAGCCGAGCTTGTCGAAGCAGTTCTCGTAGAGCTCGACCTCGGGCCCGTCGGCGATGTCGAATCCGAGCGACACGAAGATCTCGAGGACGTCGTTCCGTACGCGGGTGATCGGATGAAGGCGGCCGGGCATCTGCCAGCGACCGGGGAGCGTCACGTCGAGCGCAGCGCCGGTGAGCTCTGCCTCGCGGGCGGCGCGGTGAATGCCCTCGAGCGCGGCGTCGAACGTCGCCTGGATGTCGTGCTTGAGCGCGTTCGCTGCTTGACCGAGCTCCCGACGGCGGTCGCCAGGAAGCTTCGGCATCAGCTTGAGGAGCTTGGTGAGCTCGCCCTGTGGGCCGACGTAGCGGGCGTTGATCAGACGAAGCTCGGGCTCGTCTTTCGCAGCACGGAGCGCGGGCTCGAAACCCTCGCGGAGTTGAAGGAGCCCGTCTTCGAACGTCTGAACCGCATCAGGCTCTGCCATCGCGCTCCGACCGGCTTATTCGATCGCGTCGACGACGGCTTTGAAACCACCGGGATCGGCCACGGCGATCTCGGCAAGGATCTTGCGGTCGAGCTCGATGTTCGACCGCTTCAGGCCGGCGATGAACTTGCTGTAGTTGATGCCGTTCGTACGCGCGGCGGCGTTGATGCGCGTGATCCAGAGACGACGGTACTCACGCTTCTTGGTGCGACGATGCCGGTAGGCATCTTCCCAGGCGTTGTGCACCTGCTCGATGGCAACGTGGAACGACTTGCGACGCGCGCCGTAGTAACCCTTGGCGTGCTTCAGCAGACGATTGCGGCGACGGCGGGCCTTGAAGCCCCTTCTGACTCTCGGCATGGCGTACCTCCTTCGACCTTAGAGCTCGTAAGGGAGCAAACGCCGAATCCGCGGCTCGTCGGCGGGGTCGACCATGGAGTTCTTCTTGAGCCTGCGCAACCGGTTGGCCGGTTTGCCGCGCATCAAGTGCTGCTTGCCCGCGGTGGAGCGACGAATGCGCCCTCCCCCGGTGGCCTTGAAGCGCTTTGCAGCAGCGCGCTTGGTCTTCATTTTAGGCATGTTGCTGTCCTCACTTGAAAGCTCCCGAGCCAGCGAACCCCGCGGCCGGAGAGCGGAGAACGCCGTGTGTAGCGCACCCCCCACCCCAGTCAAGCAGATCGGGGACACGCAGCCCCCCCAAAACCTATCTCTTTTCAACCACTTGCAGATCAACCCGCGCGTTTCGCCCCGTCCCCACTCTCACACCATGCGGGAACCGTGTCGCACGAACCAGTGGGCGCTATCCTGACCCGAGTGCCGAACGACGCCCCCAACCGTTCCATGGTCTTCGTGCTCGGCGGTGCGCTCGGAGTCTCACTCCTCGTGATCGCCTTCCTCCTCGGCCGCGAATCGTCGCGGACCAATGACGAGGAGACGGCGTCGGCAAGCGCCGACCCTCTGCCCGCGGCGGCCGACCCGGACCAACCTTCTGCGACCGCAGGAGTGAATCTCGAAAGGCAGTGGCCCAAATGGGCGGACCTCGACGAATCGCAGGCGGGCGAAGCCGAAACGCAGTCGGACCCGAGCTACCAGCCTCGGATCGAAACGGGGGCCAGCGGTCGCATCCTGCTCTCGAACAGGAACCTCGACGGCTCCTCGCATTCACCGACGACCGCGGCGCCCTCGCCTCGGCAAGCATCACCCGCGACTGCCGAAAGGCCAGCCGCAGGCAGCTCGAATGGAGCCGACGTCGTTTCGTATTTCCAGCGCGTCGACGCGATCCGCTCGAGCAGCGCCGCCGTCGACCCGAACGCCTTCGCGATGGATCTCATCAAGGCCACCATGAAGGGCTCGACCGAGGGCTTCGACGAGCTGATCGACGACACGAAGCGGATGCGGGCCGAGACGGCAGCAATCGACGCCCCACCCGAGTGTCAGGCGTACCACCGCGAGTCGCTGGCGGCCCTCGACGAGAGTCAGGCCGTCCTCGAAACGATGAAGACCGCGATTCAGAAGGGCGACATGCAGGCGCTGACCCGCATCACGCAGCAAGCCAGCGCCCTTCAGGCCAGGGCCGAAACGCTCGACGCGCTTCGCAGCCAAATCCTCGCGAACGCGCGGCGCTGAATCAGCGGGTCTGCTGAACTTTCACGCGGGGTGCGAGAATCGCCGTCATCGTACGACCTTCGAGTCGCGCGGGAGTCTCGACGGAACCGATGTCGTCGATCGCCTCGACGATTAGATCGATCTGACGCTTCGCAGTCTCGGGGTGTGTGATCTCGCGGCCGCGGAAGCGCACCGTGATCTTCACCTTGTTCCCCTCTTCGAGGAACCGCCGAACGTGCTTGATCTTGAACTCGACGTCGTGATCGTCCGTCTTCGGGCGAAGCTTGATTTCCTTCAGCGCGATCTGCGTCTGCCGCTTGCGCGCCTCGTTCTGCTTCTTCTTTTCCTCGTACTTGAACTTACCGAAGTCCATGATCTTGCAGACCGGCGGACTTGCCTTCGGGTTTACCTCCACGAGGTCGAGGTCGAGGCTCCGCGCCATCTGGCGCGCCTCGTCGGTGTTCATGACGCCCATCATGTTGCCGTCGGCTCCGATGACACGGATCTCCGGCACTCGAATGCGATCGTTCACTCGCGGACCGAAGTTCCGCGGGCGATCGCGTGGTCCAAAACGCGGTCTAGCGATGACTCTCTCCTATCGTTGATTCCTGCATGGAAGGCGGGTGGTTTTCTCGCTCGAGACGATCGATCACGTCGGACAGCGGGATGAAACCGAGGTCCTTGTTCTCGTCGCGCGAGCGCACTGCCAACCCCTCGCCTTCGACTTCCTTCTGCCCAATGACTCCGAGGTACGGGACCCTCATGAGACGCGCATGACGGATCTTCGCGCCGAGCTTGTCGCTGCTCAAATCCGCCGTGACGCGGAAGCCGCGCTCCTGAAGCTGCTTCTGCACAGTCCGGGCATAGTCGTTGAACTTCTCGCTCACCGTCAACAGAGCGATCTGTTCGGGGGCGAGCCACACCGGAAATGCCCCGCCCACATGCTCGGTCAGCACGGCGAAGAACCGCTCGATCGAGCCCAAAATTGCGCGATGGAGCATCACGGGGCGATGCGTGGTGTTGTCCTCTCCGACGTAGGTGAGGTCGAATCGCTCCGGAAGCGTGAAGTCCGCCTGGATGGTCCCGAGCTGCCACGGCCGCCCAATGGCGTCCTTCAAATGGAACTCGATTTTCGGCCCGTAGAACGCCCCCTCGCCCTCGGCGATTTCGTAGGGAAGCTCTTTGGCCTTCACCGCTTCTTCGAGCGCCTCCTCAGCACGGTCCCAGACAGCATCGTCCCCGATGCGCTTCTCCGGGCGCGTCGCGATCACGATGCGGACATCGCTAAACCCGAAGTCGCGGTAGACCGCGTACACCAGGTCGAGGAACGCTTTGATTTCGTCCTGCACCTGGTCGAGGGTGCAGAAGATGTGCGCGTCATCCTGCGCAAACGTCCGAACGCGCGTCAAACCCTGAACGACGCCGCTCCGCTCGAACCGATGGAGCCGGCCGAAATCCGCCATGCGCATCGGCAGGTCTCGGTAGCTTCGCTTGGTCATCCCGTAGATCAAACAGTGGCTCGGACAGTTCATCGGCTTCACGCCGAACCGAAGCGACTCCGAAAACGCAGCGGTCCACTCGTCGGTGCCGGTCGGCGGTTTTTCCTCGACCCGCTTTTGCAGCTTCTCGAGCGTCTCCGACGTGGCCGCCATGTACATGTTCTCGGCGTACGACGGCAGGTGTCCGGACGTGTGAAACAGCTCGTTGTCGAAAATCTGCGGCGTGATGACTTCGTCGTACCCATGACGCGCGTAGAGCGCCCGCACGTAGTCCTCGAGCAGGTTGTAGATGGTCGCCCCACGCGGAAGGAAAAACGGAGAGGCCGGCGCATTCGGATGAAAGCTGAAGAGCTCGAGCTCCTTGCCGAGCTTCCGGTGGTCGCGCTTCTTCGCCTCCTCGAGCTGCTTGAGATGAGCACGCAGTGCCTTCGGCGACGCAAACGCGGTCCCGTAAATGCGCTGAAGCATCGGATTGCGCTCGTCGCCTCGCCAGTACGCGCCTGCAACGCTCGTGAGCTTCACGGCTTTGAGAAAGCCCGTCGATGGAACGTGGGGGCCTTCGCACAGATCGACCCACTCGCCGTGGCGGTAGAGGGAGATCGGATCCTCGAGCCGCTCGAGGTGCTCGAGCTTGAAGTTCTCATCGAGGGAGGCGAGCAGCGCGCGGGCATCGTCGCGCGTGACGACCTCTCGCCGGAACGGGCTGTCGGCTTCGATGATCTCCCCCATCTTTTCCTCGATGGCGCGCAGGTCGTCGTCCGAAAAGGTTCCGCCGGGACGGTCGTAGTCGTAGTAGAAGCCGTCGTCCGTCGCCGGCCCGAAAGCCACCTTGGTTCCTGGAAAGAGCCGTTGCACCGCGTCGGCCATGACGTGCGCACTCGAGTGACGGATGATCGCAAGCGCGTCGGGGTCGTGCGCTCCGATCGGTTTCACCTCCGACGCCCCGTTCGGGAGCGGCGTGTGAAGATCGTACACCTGCCCGTCGACCCGGGCCGCCACCGTGTCCTTTTGAAGCGCGCCGTGCTCATCGAGCACTTCGCGCGCAGTACGCGTCGTCGCTCCCGTCGTCATCACGAAGTCGGAAGTGCCGAGGGGCCGGACGTGGTCGTAAACTGCCTCAAGACTCCGGTTTCTGACACATGGCCGGTCGATTGCAAGCGGCAGCACCGGCTCACGATGAGACCATACCGGAGGAGCGCCGAGCCACGGCGAGGCAGCCGATCGCAAAGAGGAACGCGACCGCCAGCGCCCCGAGCGTCACCTTCACACCGAGCGCCCACGACGGCACCTCGTAGCGGAACCGAGCGTACGTCCCCTCCGACATCGTGACCGCGAACGGCTCTCGATTGCTCGAGACGACATCGACCGTTCCGTCGGTATCGATCACACGCCACCCGCGGTGGTGGTTGAAGTTGAAGCGTACCGACGCGGGTGATTCCGCGCGTAGCAGGAACTCCCCCCAGTTGGCCCGCTCGACCTCCACCGTGGGCCCGCCGTCGAGAACGAAACCGTGCTCTGCACGAAGGTCCTCGGCCTGGGGCACCTCGAGCGCCTCGTAGCAGTCGAGAACCCCCACGTTGGGCTCGAGGATGCGCATCATGCGGAACTCGTAGCCCGGCGGGCCCCACTCGAAGGGTCCTGCCGGCTCGGCCGCGAGATGGCGGTCGGTCGAACGCTCTTGCGAGAAGAGACTGAACTGAAAGTAGCCGAAGTTGAAGAGGATCAGCGGCACGAGGGCGAACCCGAGGATCCAACGCGACCGCGCGGCGCTCCACCGACCTTCGTCGATCAGGTCCTGCCAAACGAGGCCCGTCATCAAGAGAATGATCGGAATCGCGTTGATGAAGAAGCGCGAGGGCACCTGAATCGAGCGGTAGACCGGGACGAGCTTTCTCAACGCGTCGAACGGGAGAATCGGTGGGCCGCCGGAGGCGACGAGGGTGCCGAGCGCAAAACCGAATGCGGCGATCCCGACCAGCAGAAGCGGACCAAGCCCTGGCCGACGAAACACGCGACGCCGAAGTGAGACGAGGAACAGAATGAAGAGCACGGGTCCGAGGGTGTAGTACCGCTCGAACTGGTCATTCGGCAGATCGAACTCGATGAGGGGCACCGGGAAGAAGAGCATCTGAATGAGGCTCAGCGGCGGCTCGAAGCTGGCGGGCATCAGTCGTGGGAACTCGGAGAGCCAGCTCAGGTTTGGCAACATGAACATCGCGAGGCTGCCGATCGCAATCGCCACGGCGACGAGGTAGAGGCCGACCTTGAGAACGATCCCCCTCTCCCTCCGGGCCGCGAAGGCCTCGAACAAGAAATGCGCCAGGACGAAGCCGAAGCCGTAGGCGAGGAAGTGGTGGTTGTAGAACGAGGGGAACGTAAACATGAAGGGCACGACGGCAAGCGCCCGCCAGTTGCCGTCGCGCGCGATCGCGCGGTTCACCAGGAAGAAGGCCGGCAGCAAATAGTAGGGCGCGTACATGACGTGCATGCTGCCGAGCTGGCCGATGAAGTAGCCGTTGACGGCCCACGCGACGGCGATCCAGCCCGCGGGTTTCGGCCGAAGCCCGTAGACCCTGCCGAACTTCCACATGCTCCAGAACCCGCCGGCCATCCACGGGATCAACACCATCCCAAGACCGTTGCCAGCTCCAAAGAGCCGATAGAAGATCATGTTCGGGTGAAACAGAGGGATCTGCGGATTGCCGACCAAGGTCGCTCCTCCGC
The DNA here is from genome assembly GCA_965601515.1 of uncultured Myxococcales bacterium. Taxonomy (GTDB): domain Bacteria; phylum Myxococcota_A; class Polyangia; order Polyangiales; family Houyiibacteriaceae; genus SG8-38. The sequence continues at coordinate 34,166 of CBFCWN010000008.1, forward strand.
AAAGGTATGGATTCCAGGACACGCCGTAGTCGCCGAGTGAGTGCCACCAAAGCGCGATCTGGTTGAACGTCGCGAACTGGTCGTAGTCCGCGACCCCGATGCTGTCCCAGTGCAACAGAAACGGAAGAGCCGTGCTTAGAAGAACCGCGACGAACCATACGAACGGCTTTGGGCCGACCTCGCCCGTCGGCTGCGTTGGTTCTTCGGACACCGGCCGCAGTGAACCCGGAATGCTCGAGGTGTCAAGCCCTCAGCGATCCCGATTGCGCTCGGTCCGTGGTGCGGGAGGGCGGGTTTGAACCGCCGACTTCCACCTTGTCAAGATGGCACTCTACCACTGAGTTACTCCCGCTGACGTTCATGGAACGACGTTTGGAAGCGGCGGTTTAACGCTGAGCCCGAGAGGTGTCAAACCGTGCCGCCTTTTGCCTATTCCCGGACTCGCTGATAAGCCACCCGGTCTGATGAGCAGGGACGCCTCGAACGAGAAGGAGCCAAGCGGGCTTCGACCCTTGCCGTCGGTCAACATGGCGCTGCTTCCGAACGAGCTTCGTGCAAAGCGGACGCGCCGATTGGTCGCCGCGAGTGTCGTGGGAGTCGTCGTCGTCGCCTTTCTCGGGGTTTGGATCGTGCGAAGCGTGGTGCCGTCGGCGATGTCGTGGTTCGAAGACGAAGGCACGTCGGAAGAGGTGGCCGCAATCGGCCCAGGGCCGGAGCTCCGTCCCGTGGAAGACGATGTCACGGCGGAACCATCGCTGACGGCCGAGGAGCGGCTCGCGCTTTCGCGGTCGCAGCCCAATGCGCGCTACGAAACGCTCTTTGGAAAGACCCCGAGCTTTCGCGGTGCGCTCATGGAGGCCGGACTCGAACCTGAGGAGTGTTCCGAGATCGAGGCAGCCCTCGAGCACATCGTCGATTTCAGACGCTGTCGACCGGAGCATCGTCTGATCGTCGAACGGGACGAAGACGCTGCCCTCAAGCGATTCGAGTACCATCCCTCGGCGACCGAGTTCGTGACGGTCACTCGGGGCCAGGACGGCATCTTCCGCGCCGAGGAGATTCAGGTGAAGGTCGAGCGCACGCCGATCGCTCGCGCCGCTTCCGTCGAGACTTCCATCGGCGACGGGCTGGTCGGGCTCGGCCTCCCCGCAGGGCTTGCGACGTTCTTCGTCGAGGCATTCGAAGGCCGTGTGAACTTCTCGCTTCAGGCACGTAAGGGCGACGTCTTTCGGATCATCGTCGACGAAGAGAGCGTCGACGGCGAATTTCTTCGCTACGGTCGCGTGCACGCACTCGAGTACGAAGGGCAGAAGACCGGAAAGCTTCAGGCATTCTACTACGAGACCGGCAACGCCGAGGGGCAGTTCTACGACGAGACCGGCCGCGCGATGGTCGGAGGCTGGCTCCGCACGCCGCTGCGCTACGACCGGCTGTCTTCACGATACAACCCGCGTCGCGTCCACCCGATCCTCAAACGAGTCATGCCTCACCTCGGCGTCGACTATGCCGCGGCAACGGGGACGCCGGTTTGGGCGGCCGCATCGGGCCGAGTTGTCTTTGCCGGGCGAAAGGGACCGAACGGAAACCTCGTCGTCATTCGCCACTCGGGTGGGTTTGAAACCGCGTACGCGCACCTCCATCGAATCAAGAGCGGGATCCGCCCGGGCAAGCAGGTCAAGCAGCGAGAGCTCATCGGCTTCGTTGGCTCGACCGGTCGGTCGACGGGACCTCACCTCCATTTCGGACTCAAGAAGTACTCACGTTACATCGACCCTTTGGACGAGTTGAACGGACCCGGACTTCGAATGCCGGGGCGCGAGCTGCCAGCGTATCGCGATGCGATGTCCGCGTGGCAGACCCAGCTTGCAGGAATTGATGATGCTCCCGTCATGGTGGCGGGTGCCGATGAGCCGCTCGTCGAAGTCGACGAGATCATGGACTGAGCGACTAGTCGGACGAGCCGCTCGAGAACACCGAGGCGGCGAGATCGAGGCCACCCGGAAACGCGTGCTTCGGCGGCGCTTCCTCGTCCTCTCGTTGGGCCGGCGTCTTCGTGATTCGCGAGGGACGCGCGGTGTGGTTGGCCGCGGTGTTCGTCGTCGAGGGCCACCCGGTCAGCGTGTTCCTCGAAGAGCGAATGGGGCTCCGCTCCTCCGCATCCGCGGTGCCCACGGGAACCCCCGTGAGAGTGCGTTGATCCAAAATGAACGATTGCTCTGCGCGAAGGCATCGCATGCTATGCGTAAGGCGCCGCCGCTCGTCGCCTCGAAGTGCTTCAAATTCGATCCCCATTCCGACGGTCGCGCGCTCCTGGGCTCGCGAACCGCCGAGCTGCACTCGCTCCACACGACCCGCGACACAAAGAGGTTCATCCCAGTCGGGCGGGACGAAAGTCAACGTCACCTCGGTCCCGATTTCCAAGAGAAGGTCGGTTTGGATCCATAGACCGTCCTCGCTCACGTCGGTCACGCGATAGGCGATCGGCTCGTCCCAGAGCTCGCAGTAGAGCTGGCAGTCGAGGTCGACGCGACGCCGTACCGAACGGCGTGCCTCGGGTTTGGCTCCAAACTGGCGAGCGGCCATATGAACGCTTGTATTTCAGCGAGACCGAGGGTCGCAAGTTACGGGTCGAGCTGCACCGCGTGCTCTGGATCGAGCGTGTAGCGGGTTTGATCCCAGCTTCCGGGCGTGGCGGTGACGGCCCCATCTCCTACGTCGATCATCCACAGGCCTTCCCTACCCTGATGGGTCGTACTCCCTGCGCAGCAGAGGGGAAGCGGCGACTCGGGAACGCGGACGTGGTACCGCCAGTGGATGTGGCCGTGCAGGATGACCCCGCGCGCGGCCGACGCGCATGCCTCGAGCAGCGCATCGGCGTTCTCGAGCCCGTGTGCAGGTCGATCGGGCCGACCGCTCGCTAGCCTCGGCGCGTAATGGGTCGCGACGATCACGAAGCGATTTCGGAGCCGCTCATCGTCGAGTAGCAGGTTCAGCTTGTCGATTTCCGCGTCGGCAATGCGGCCACTCGAATGGTGGGGCTTCGGATTCGCGCGGGCGCTGTTGACTCCGACGATCGCAAGATCGTCCGTCGGAAACCAGACCTGAGGCCAGACCCCATCGGCCGTGTACTCGGGCAGATCGTTCTTCATGAAGTCGCCGAAGTATCGGTCCCACCAACCCGCTCTCACGGTATCGCGGAGGTAAAGGTCGTGGTTTCCAGGCACGGTGAAGAAGCCGAGCGGTCGGTGGGTCAGCACGTCGATGACGTTTCGGGCGTAGCGGAGCTCAGGCTCGGTGCCGAGCGCCGTGTAGTCGCCTGTACACACGATGATGTCGACGTCGTGTTCCTCCGCGAAGCTTGCAATGGCATCCACCTTCTGAGGCGCATCGGCGAACACCCTCCGGCGCCGAAACGCCAGGTTGGCGAAACCGACGACGCGCTTGTTGAGAAACGAGGTCAACGGAACGCCGCGGAAGCCATCTTCGAGATGAAGGTCGCTGACGTGGAGAACGCGAGTCACGGCCACAGCGAAGTTGCTCCGAGCCCCGCGCCCTCATCGAGACCGAACCGGACGTTCAAACACTGAATCGCCTGACCGGACGCGCCTTTCACGAGGTTGTCGATGACGCTCATCGCGACGAGCGTTCCGTTTCGCGGCTCTTGGGTGTAGGCAACGTACGCTCGGTTCGAACCCCGCGCCCACAGCGTGTCGGGGTGCGTTCCCGGATCGAGCACTTGGACGGAGGGCGAGCCGTCGTACAGCTGTCTCGCCGCCTCGGTACAGGCTGCAGGCGTCACGCTCGCCGACACGGGTTGGGCGTAGCAGGTGGCAAGAATACCGCGCGACATCGGCACGAGGTGTGGAACGAACGTGACCCCCACATGCGAACCCGCGAGCTTCGTGAGCTCTTGCTCGATTTCGGGTCCGTGGCGATGGGCGCCTGCCTTGTAGGCGCGCACACCCTCCCCGACCTCGGGGAAATGAGTCGACTGGGAAAGCCCCCGACCCGCACCCGAAACGCCGCTCTTCGCGTCGACGACGAGCCCGACGGTCTTCGCGAGCCCTGCTTCGACCAACGGCGCAAGCGCCAACGTCGCCGCCGTCGGATAACAGCCCGGCACCGCGATGAGATCCGCCTCGCGAATCGCCTCACGGTGAAGCTCGACCAGCCCGTACACGGCTTCACTGAGGCGCGAAGGAACCGGATGGGTGCCGTACCACTCTTCATAGAGAGCGAGATCGTCGAGCCGAAAGTCTGCGGACAGGTCGAGTACGGGAAGACCGCGTTCGCGAAGCGCGTTGACCGCATCCGCACTGGCTGCATGGGGCAGTGCACAGAAAGCCACGTCGCATTCCTTCGCGATCGCATCCGGATCGAAGGGCTTTACCGCCACGTCCATCACGCCGCGAAGGCTTGGCAACACGTCGGCAACGGACTGTCCGGCCGTCGTGTTCCCGACGATGCCCGTGAGCTGGAGCAAGGGGTGGCCGAGCGCCAGACGCACGAGCTCTGCTCCGGTGTACCCGGTTCCACCTACGACCGTCGCGCGTATGGCTTTGCTCATGTCTTGGTCTCCATCCTGTGCTTTGTGTCTCTCGGGAAGCATTAAGCAAGAAAGCCGCGGGGCCAGTGGCGCCGCGGCTCTCGAATCGTTGAATCGGAAGCTCTCAGCGCTTCGAGTACTGGAACTTCTTGCGGGCGCCCGGCTGACCCGGCTTCTTGCGCTCTTTCTTACGAGCGTCGCGGGTGAGGTAACCGGCCTTCTTGAGCTGCGACTTGTTGTTGTCGTCGACGAGGACGAGAGCGCGAGCGATTCCGTGTCGGACGGCCTCCGCCTGCGACGAGACGCCGCCACCGTTGACGTTGACCTGCACGTCGTACTGACCCTGCTTACCGAGCAAGGCGAACGGCTGCATCGCGATGATGCGAAGAATCTCCCGAGGGAAGTAGTCCTCGAAGGTCCGGCCGTTGATGGTGACGTTGCCAGCACCTTGGCTGAGAAACACACGGGCGATGGCGTTCTTGCGCTTCCCCGTGCCGTAGTGGCGTCCATCGATGACTTTAGCGTGTGTCATTCCGTCTTACTCTCGAATCAAAGTGAAAGGGGCTCGGGCTTTTGCGCCACGTGGGGATGGGTACCCTCGGGGTACACCTTCAGCTTGCGAAACATCTGACGACCGAGGCTGTTCTTCGGGAGCATGCCCTTGACCGCCTTCTCGACGACGAGCTCGGGATTGCGCTCGAGGAGATGACCGGCGCTTTCGGTGCGGAGTCCGCCCGGGTAGCCGGAGTGATTGTAGTAGAACTTGCCTTCGGCCTTGTTCCCGGTGAGACGGACCTGGGCTGCGTTCGTCACGATGACGAAGTCACCGGTGTCGACGTGCGGCGTGAACTCCGGACGGTGCTTCCCTCGGAGGACGTGCGCCACCTTGGACGCAAGTCGGCCGAGCGGTTGCCCCGCGGCATCGACGACATACCATTTGCGTTCGATTTCCGACGCTTTGGCGCTCTGGGTGGCCATGCTTTTCGCTCCTAAGACCCCGTTTCGGGGCGCGTTTCCTAGCTGCCGCCCCCGACGGTGTCAAGCAGGCAGAAACGGCCTCGAAGCCACCTAAGAGGGTGTTATTGCGAGGGTTCCTCGACGGAGCCAGACGACGCGTCGAAATTCGGCTACAACGATAACGAGTGAGAATCCTTACTCAAACCGCGGGCCCTCCGTGGACTGCTCCGTGCCTTCGGCGCACAGCCAGTGCGGCGCTCGCCCTGGGAGCACTCCTCGTCGCCTCTCCTGCAGCGGCCCAACAGGGTCAGATCCAGTGCGTCGTCACCGAGAACGGCTCCCCCGCGCGGGGATCTTTCGTGGTCGAGCAGTCCGGCAAAAAGGTGGCGAGCGGCTCCTGCGCGAAGGCGGTTTCAGTGCCCGCAGGATCGAGCAAAGTGACCGTCCGGCTCGATGGTGCCGTCGATAACCCGGCACAGATCGTCGAAGTCACCGTAACCGCGGGCAAGACCAGTCAAGCACGCGTGGATTTCAAAACCGCCGTGCTCGAGGTTCGCATCGAAACCCGCGGACAAAAGGGAACCGGATTGGTCGCGGTCGAGAAAGGCGGAAAGCGGATCGCGACCATTCCTCACGGCGTTCCCGCACGGCTCAGCGCCGGCAGCTACGACGTCGTCATTCGCCTCGGCGGCGAGGAGCGTCGCACCAAGGTCGATTTGCGCCCGGGGCAGAGGCGCCTCGTCCGCGCGCAGTTCTAGAAGATCCGCGTAAAAACACGGAATAAAAGCGAAACGGCCGTATACTCGACCGGTCTTTGCACACTGCTACGGTCTGACGAGATGTCCAACATGCCGGAGTTGGCGCGCCGTTCCGCAACGCCTGCGCCCTACGCGCCCAACGCGATTCTGCGATGGCTCTACCGGCGATTCTTCTCGAACATCCGAGTCGACGAAAACTGGAGCCGCGGAGTTCGGGAAGCCGCGAGCGAAGGCGTCGTCGTTTATGTGATGCGCTCGCTGAGCTTTCTCGACTTCCTGTGTCTCGATTTCCTGCTCAAGAAGTTCGGCCTGCCGCTGGTTCGCTTCGTGAACGATCTAGGCCTCTGGATCCTGGAGCCTTTCGGGAAGGGCGAACGACGGCTGAGCCTCCGCCGGCAGATCCCTGAAACCGAGGCGCTCGAGCAGACCGTCGGCGATGGCTATAGCGCGCTCTTGTTTCTGAGGCGGCCGCCTAAGCTCGGCACCAAGGCACGACGAGGAAGAGCCCTCAAGGCAGATCTCATCGCCACGCTGGTGGGGAAGCAGCGGATCAGCGAACGCCCCATCCTTCTCGTCCCGCAAACGTTCGTCTGGAGCAAGCAGGCCGGCACGGCGACGCCGGGTCTGCTCGATCTTCTCTTCGGGCCGGTTCAATGGCCCGGCCGCGTTCGCGTGTTCTTCCAGTTCCTCCTGAACTACCGCGACGCGAAGCTCCGTTCGGGAGAGCCCTTCAATCTGAAGGAGTTTCTCGACAAGAACCCCGGCCTCAGCGACACGGAGGCGGCGGACAAGGTTCGATACGCTCTGCTCCGCCGCATGGAGCGGGATCGCGCCGTGATCATCGGCCCGATGAAAAAGACGACGGCGCGCATCCAGGACGAGATCCTGAGGAGCCCGCGAGTCCGAGCTCAAATCACACAGTACGCGTCCGAAAAGGGCATCCCGTATTCGCGGGCCGAGAGGGTCGCGCGCAAGCAGCTCCAAAAGCTCTGCGCGAAACAGAGCCTCTTCGTCATCGACCTGATGCACCGATTCCTCACCTGGACGTGGTCGAAGATGTACGACGGCGTCGTCCTCGACAAAGAAGGCCTCGAACGCATGCGGGACGCCGCGCGGGACGCTTCGCTCGTCCTCTTGCCGAGCCACAAGAGCCACATCGACTATCTCGTTCTGAGCGACCAGCTCTACGCGAACGCGATGATGGCGCCCCTCATCGCCGCCGGCGAAAACCTGAGCTTCTGGCCCCTCGGCGTCCTGCTTCGGCGCGGCGGCGCGTTCTTCATTCGTCGGAGCTTCCACGGAGACAGCCTCTACCCTGTTCTCGTCGAGGCCTACGTCCGCAAGCTTTTGGCCGAGGGCTTCTCCCTCGAGTTCTTCCTCGAGGGCGGCCGCTCACGCACAGGCAAGGCACTGCCGCCCAAGTACGGTTTGCTTTCGATGGTCGTCGATTCGGCGACGAAGCTCAACAGCACCAAGGTCAAGCTCGTCCCGATCTCGATCGGGTACGAACGCATCATCGAAGAGCGATCTTTCGTGCACGAGCTCTCGGGCGGCGACAAGCAGTCGGAAAACATGGGAGGCCTCATCCGCAGCTCCAGCGTTCTTCGTTCGAAGTGGGGTCGCCTCTACGTCCAGTTCGGCGAGATCATCGACTTCGACGAGTTCGCAAGCACGCAGGTACAGCGGCAAGGAAGCGCCGGCGCGACCATCGACGAAATCAACGAACAGCAAAAGCGGTCGGCGGTGCGAGCGCTCGCACACAAGGTGATGTACTCGATCAACGAGGTCACGGTCGTCACTCCGGCCGCGCTCGTTGCGACGGCGCTGCTCAGCCATCGTAAGCGAGGCATGACGCGAGCGTCGCTGACCGCGTCCTGCGAGGCGTTCATGAAGACCCTCGAACAGATGGGCGCACGTGTCGCCCACCAGCTTCGTGTCGGCGACGGACGCATCCGGGAAGACACCATCGATGAAGCGCTTGCGCTGTTCCTCGACGCGCGACTCATCGTTGCACACGACACTGGACCCGAGCCGATCTACACGATCGACTCCGAGCGACGCATCGCTCTCGAGTACTATCAGAACACGATCATTCACTTCTTCGTGCCGCGGGCTCTCGTGGCGTCGGCCCTCCTGGTCGACAAAGAAGAGTGGGTCGACGTGGGAAGACTGAACGATCGAGTGCAACAGCTGTCTCGCTTGTTCAAACACGAGTTCATCTTCCGCACCGACGCGTTGTTTGACGAGATCTTCGAGGACACCGTCCGCGATATGGTCAAGGATGGGGAAATTGAAACACGCCCCGGTCAGCTTCAGGCGAGCGAAGGAATCAAGAGGCAGCGACTCATCCGATATACGACGATGCTGCAGACGTTTTTCGAGAGCTACCTGCTGGCACTTCGTGGAGCAGAAATCGTCCTTGATGGCCCCATCCAGAAGAAGGACTGGTACAAGCGCACGCTGGCACTCGGGCAGCAGATGTACCTGGCAGGCGAGATCGAGCGCCGCGAATCACTGTCGAAGCTGAAGCTCGAAACGGCGCTCAAGGCGCTTCAGGACTACCAGCTGGTGCAGCTCAACGGCGATACGCTGGAGCGCGGCGAAGGTGTCGAGAGCGTCGAAGACCTCCACGCACTCGAACCGAAGCTAACCGGTTTTCTTCGCTAGACGGCCTCGGCGACGCGACCACACCGAGCATACGTCCTGGAGCGCGCAGGCCGAGCACTTCTCCATGTCGGGTCGACTCGGGCACTCGCGAGACACGCCAAGGTGACAGAGCGCGAAGTCATACTTGACGGGATCGTTTGGGTCGAGCTTCCGAAGGTTGTCGGTGATCTCTTCGGCCGTCGCCCAGCTCGCCGTACGCCGTTTGGTGAGTCGAAGATTGCGACTGATTCGATGGATGTGGGTATCGACCGGGATCACGAGGTCGGATGCGGGTATCGGCCAGAGCCCGAGGTCGACGCCGTCCGCCGGCCTCACCATCCAGCGCGCGTACAGCACCAGTCGCTTGCAGGCACTTCCGGCACGCGGATCGCTGACGAGGTGTCGCATGCTGCGATCCGGGCTCCTACCCCGCAGCTCATCGGCGAAGACGGCGAGACTCTCACGGAAATCCCCGTTCGACTCGAGGTGGTAGGACGCGAAGGCTGCACCGAGGGTCCCGTGCTTCTTCTGGAGGCGTCCGGCGCGGGACAGCATCGTGGCCACGTGTCGCCCTCGATAGATGCGATGCGTGAATCCCGCGAATCTCCGCTCGAGCATGCCTGGCCGCTCCTCGCGCGCGGTCGTCGCTGGCGCGTCTCCCAGCAGGTCGAGCGCGCGTCCGATGCTCTGCCGGGCCGCGACCGCGTTCCCGAACGCGAGACCCGCAGCCAACAGCCCAACGATCTCCCGATCCTCGATAGATGTGTAGCGGTGAACGAACTCGACCGGATCGCGGCCCAACGTTCGAGGCGCGTCGTGGTTCTCGAGTAGCGCATCGAGGCGTTCACGGATACGGTCCACGGCGTTGGGGTTCTTGCTATATTGACGAGGCACTCGCAATGATCGGACGTCGCCTCCTCAGACGCTTCTTCGCACCGCTTGTCGTGCTCGCCATGGTCGTCGTTGGCTGCAACCGCGGTGCTTCCTCGGCCGAGCCGACCACTCCAGAGCCAACGAGCACCGTACGGCTCGACCTCGGGATCCGTCTGAGCGACGGTCGCTGGCTGGAGCTGGCGGACCTCCGTGGAACGCCAGTCCTCCTGTTCGTCTTCGCTACGTTCGACGCCGCAAGCCAGGCGTCACTCAAGTCTCTTCGTCCATTCGTGCCACAGCATCCGGAGCTGATCGTCGTCGGCGTGGCCGCCCAGCCTCGTGCTGCACCGTTGGTCGAAGCCTGGGCCTACGCGCTCGACCCGCCCTTCGTCGTCGGAGCCGATCCGTACGGCAACGTCGAAAACGGAGAGAGCGTGCTCGGGAAGATCGAGCAGGTCCCGACGTACGTGTTGTACAACGCAGAGGGTTACGAGATCGATCGAACATCGGGTCTCCTCAGTGAGGGAGACCTCGCCGAGCTCGTGCGTCCGGTGGCACCTAACTAGCGTCCGGGGTCTTCCAGAGCGGATCGAGCCTCGGTCCGAGCCGCTCTCGAAGCAACTCCTCGACGCCGTCGGACGTCTCGCACGCAAGTGCATCGTTGGCGACCTGCGACGCAAGACCAAGGTCGACGCGTCGAATGACAGCACGGGCGAGTGGCAGCGCCGTGACCGGTACGGAGACGCTGCGAAACCCAAGCCCCGTCATGAGCCCGAGCGCGATGGGATTCGTCGCGACGTCTCCGCAGAGCGAACACGGGATGCCCGCTCGGTCGGCGGCGGCCGTCACGGCAGACAAGAGATGAAGCACCGCGGGATCGAGGGGGGTAGCCTCGGCCCTCGCATCGCTTCGAGGCGACGCGAGCGTGAAGTGCGAAAGATCGTTCGTCCCCACGGCAAAGAAGTCCGCGTGTCGGGCGAACCGGTTCGCCAGGAGAGCGGCCGACGGAACCTCGACCATCATGCCGACGGGGACGGACTCGAGCCCAAGCTCGGCACATGCCTCGGACACGAGGTCCCGAGAGGACTGAAACTGTTGAACCGTTGCGACCATGGGGAACATGATCGCCAAGTCTCCGGCGCCGCTTGCGCGCAAGATCGCGCGGATCTGGCTCCGGAGCCAAGTCGCTTCGTGTCGGGACAGGTCGGTCGCTCGGAGCCGCTTGTCACCTCGCCAGTCGAACGTTCGGAACGCGACACTGCGTGGCGACATCGCGCGAACGACCTCCTCATAGACGCGCGCCTGCTCATCCTCGGAAGGAGGCTCGGCGCGGTCCAGGCACATCAGCTCGGTTCGATAGAGACCGATTCCCTCGGCGCCGCTCTCGATCGCGGCTTCGACCTCGCTCGGAAGACCGACGTTCGCAGCGACCTTGATCTCCACGTCGTCCTCGGTCTTCGCGGGGCCCTCGACGGGCGCTTCCTCGAGAAACGAGATGAAACGAACGTGGCGCGATTCGGCTTCCTGTCGCTCCTCCACGGTGAAACGGACCGAAACTTCGCCGGAGAACCCATCGACGAGAACGTCTTCGCCTTCCTTGATCTCGGCGATGCGGGGCCCCGCCGCAACCACGGTTGGAACACCGAACGCGCGAGCGAGAATCGCCGTGTGGCTGCTTGGAGCCCCTCCCGACGTGACGAGCGCCGCGGTCGGAGGAGCCAACAATCGCACGGCGTCAGCTGGCGCGAGGTCGGCGGCGATCAAGACCGACGCGGACGGCGGAGCGGGAGTGAGCCGGGACTCTCCGCGCAGCTCGCGAAGCACATGCTCTTCGAGATGATCGATGTCGCGGGCGCGTTCTCGGAAATAATCGGACGAATCACCAAGAAGTGGCGCTCGCAGACGCTCGGCGACTTTGGCAACCGCCCAGTCAGCGTTCACTCGGTCGCGACGGATCGCGTCTCGGACCGCATCCACGAAGACCGAGTCGTCGTGCATCAGCAAGTAGACATCGAGGATCGACGCATATTCCGCACCTTGCTGCTCTGTCAGTTGCTCCTTTGCGGTTTCGATTTCCGCTCGAGATTGCTGAAGCGCTTCGTCGAACCTCTCGAGCTCGACGCCGACGCCGTCTTCGTCGATTCGCGCGTAGTGTCGGCGGCTCGCCTCGTCGCCGAGAACTCGGGCGGGAGCGATCGCGATTCCTGCGGACGCGGCAAAACCTCGGAGTCGAAGCGGCTGCGTCACGATTCCTCCCCGAAACCGTCTGCGACGAGCTCCCCAAGCGCTTCCACCGCAGCGGATGCGTCCGAGCCCACGGCCCGAAACGTGAGCTCGCAGCCCCTGTGCCCACAGAGAAGAAGGACGCCCATGATGCTCTTCGCGTCCGCGGACTGACCGTCCTTGCTGACTTCGACGTGGGACTCGAAGCGATTCGCCACATCCACCAGCTTGGCTGCCGCCCTCGCATGAAGCCCCAGCCGATTCGGCACTTCCACCGTCGTTCGCGCCTCCTCCGTCACGACGAGACTCGCTCAGCGTCTCGATGCGTCACAACTACGTTGTGATCGTCCGAGAGCTGGCGTCTGAGCTCCTCGGCCAACGCGACGGAGCGATGGCGACCACCCGTGCAGCCGAGCGCCACTGTCAGATACGCCTTTCCTTCGCGGGCGTACTGAGGGATTGCGAACGAAAGAAGCGGGCCGAGATGTCCGATGAGCTCCTGAGTCTCAGGGGCCGATAGAACGTAGTTGGCGACGTCCGGATCGAGACCCGTCTTTGCACGAAGCTCGTCCACGAAGTGTGGATTTGGCAAGAACCTGAGGTCGAAAACCAAATCGGCGTGAACGGGAATCCCGTACTTGAACCCGAATGAAAGGAGGCGAACGACCATCGACGGTCGCGCCACCTCACGACCCACGTACTCGATCAGGTTTCGGCGGAGGTCGTGTACGGAGTAGTTCGTCGTATCGATGACGACGTCAGCTCGTTCTCGGAGCTCGGCGAGCCTCTGCCGTTCGTTCGAAATCGCCGCTTGGAGGTCCCCCTCCGGAGCAAGCGCGTGAGGTCGCCGCGTCTCGCTGAATCGTCGGATGAGCACGTCGTCGGCGCAGTCGAGAAAGATCACGCGCACCTCGTGCCCAGCTTCCTCGAGCTCTGAGAGTGCCTCGGTTGCACCGCTGAGGAACGCGCCGTTTCGTACGTCGATCCCAAGGCCCACCCGCTCGAGCTCACCCCCACTCTTCGCAAGCCCGAGTAGGTCGAGTGCGAGCGATGGCGGGAGATTGTCGACGCAGAAAATACCTGCATCCTCGAGCACGTGAAGCGCGGTACTTCGGCCGGCGCCCGACAAACCGGTGACCACGAAGACCCTCGGTGCCGCGCTCATTCGGACGACCCCGAGTCGGGTTCTTCGACGTCGCCCATCAAAGAATCGATGAATTTCTTGGCGCCGTGGTGGCCCGTGGCTTTCAAAATGTGGTTCCGGGCGGCCACTTCCAAGATGACCGCCATGTTGCGGCCGGGCCGCACGGGAATCCGGAGCGACGGGAGCTCGACACCGAGCACCTCCACCGTGGAATCGTCGACGCCGAGTCGATCGTAGACCTCCGCGTCGTCCCACGGGCAGAGCTCGACCACCAGCTGAACGATCTTCTCGCTTCGGACGGCATTGGCGCCAAACAAGTCGCGCACGTTGATGATGCCGATGCCGCGCACCTCGAGATGGTTGCGGAGAGGCGCCGGCGCCCTGCCGAGGATCTGCTCCGACGGCAGGAGGGAAAGGATGACCTGGTCGTCGGCGACGAATCGATGGCCACGCTCGACGAGGAAGAGCGCGCATTCGCTCTTGCCGATGCCGCTGGGGCCGAGGAGGAGGATCCCAATTCCGTGAACGTCCATGAGAACGCCGTGACGGGATACCGACGGAGCCAGCATCCCATCGAGAGCGAGGTGCATCGATTGAATCGTTCGGCTGGATCTCGGCTCGGCTACGACGACCGGTGTCGATGACCTACGCGCCGCCTCGAGGAGCGCTTCAGGTGGCTCCACCCCTCGCGTCACGACCACGAGGGAAAGTCCGAGGGAGAACAGGCCCTCGAGCCGCTCCGCCTGCTCCGCCCGGTCGAACGACTCGAGGTAGGTGATCTCGGTCTCGCCCAGGATCTGGACTCGCGTCGGCACCACGCCATGCGTATGCCCAGTAAGCGCAAGCCCAGGCTTTTGGACGCGAGGATGGTCGATCGTCCGCTCGAGCCCGTCTTCGCCAGCGACGAGTTGGAGAATGTGCTCGAGCCTGGGTTCCGCCAGGAGACGCGCAACGGTGATGCCGTGCTTCACGCGCATGCTCGGAAGGCCGCCGTATGCAGGGGTGGGCGAGTGGCTCACACTCCAAGCATACGCGAGTGACGCCCGGCTGTCTCCAGTGTCAGGCTTCGGTCAGCAGCCGATACGCTTCTTCGTCTGTGGTCGCGCGAAGCAGCGCGTTCCTTCTCCTATCGTCGCGAAGGATGCGCGACACGCCCGCGAGCGCTGCCAGATGCTTCTCCGGCATCGAGCGTGGCCCGATGATTCCGACGATGATGTGGACAGGCAGGTCGTCAACCGCCGCGAAGTCGACGCCGCCAGGCGCGATCGCCACGGCCGCCCTCAGCTCGTCGAAGTCGTCGATGCGCCCGTGCGGAATCGCGACGTGACTTCCAACCCCCGTGCTCGCGAGGCGCTCACGCTCGAGCAGCACGTCGCACACCGACTCCTCGTTCACGACCCCCTCCGGCATCGTCAGCAAGGAAGCCACTTCGAGGAGCGCATTCTCCTTGTCTGGCACGGACACGCCAACTCGCACACGCAAAGGATGGAACAAGTCCTGCAGCATCACAGACCGCGTGGCGATACCCCAGAGGCTCGCCTAGCGCAACGCGGATCAGTCTTCGGGGTGCCGGAGCGACTCGCCGCTGTGGCGCCGTCGATCGGTCTCCGTTGCTTTCGCGTCACGAACCTGGCGGTCGATCTTGTCCACGACCTGGTCGATGGTCGCGTACATGTCTTCGGAGTGGCCGTGGCCCGCGTACTGGTGACCGTCTCCGGTGAGGTTCATGTCTACGCGATGAAGGTGTCGTTCGGTGGAGAACGTGACTTCCGCATGAAGAGGCGCTCTCATGTACTTCTGTATCTTGCCGATCTTTTCCGATGCGTAGTTCTTGATTCCGTCCGAAGACTCCATGTTGCGAAATGTGAAACTGATACGCATCGAACCTCCTGCGAGCTAAAAGTACTTCTTTCGTTTGGACGAACTCAGGATCCCGAGCATCTCACGATACTTCGCCACGGTTCGGCGAGCAATCTTGATATCGTCTTGGGCCAGGATCTCAACGATTCTCTGGTCTGAGAGCGGCGCTTTCGGGTCTTCGCCGCCAATGATGTTCTTGATGGCCTGCTTCACGCTCTCCGATGCGATGTCGGTCTGGTGGTCTCGCCGGATAGCGCTGTTGAAGAAATATTTCAGCTCGAAGGTGCCACGCGGGGTGTGAACGTACTTGTTGCTCGTCACGCGGGAGATCGTGCTCTCGTGCATTTCCACCGCCTCGGCGACGTCCCTGAGGATCATCGGCTTGAGGTGCTCGATGCCCTTGTCGAAGAAGTCACGCTGCTTGTCAACGATGCACTCGGTGACTTTGACGATGGTCTTTCGCCGCTGATCGATGCTTCGGATGAGCCACTGAGCGCTTCGAAGCTTGTCCTGGATGTATTCCTTGGCCTTCGGACTGTCGGCCATCGCGGATCGATAGAACCCGCTGATCTTGAGCTTCGGCATGCCGTCGTCGTTGGCAACGACGTAGTATTCGTCGCCTACGCGGTGGACGTAGACGTCCGGAACGATGTAGCGCGGCTCTTCGGTCTGGAAGCGGCGTGCGGGACGCGGCTCGAGCTCCGCGATGATCTGGGCGATGTCATAGACCTCCTCGAGGCTGCAGCCGAGTGCCTTGGCGACGGCCGGATAACGGCGCTTCTCGAGGTCCGTCAGATGATCGGAGATGACCCGGGTCACCAGCTCATCCATTCCGAAATGAACCGCTTGGATGAGCAGGCACTCTTCGAGCGACCGGGCGGCGACGCCGAGCGGGTCGAACTGCTGAATCATCTTCAGCACCTCTTCGGCGTCTTCCGGATCGAGACCGGACTCTGCGGCGAGGCGCGGGACGATTTCGTCGGGAGCCACGCCTTCGATTCTGAGGTAGCCGTTGTCGTCGAGGTTCCCGATGACCAGCGCGGCAAACCTGCGCTCGTCGTCGACGAAGTCGCCCATACGGAGCTGCCACCCAAGGTGGTCGGAGAGGTCTTCATACGTCGAGAGCGTCGACTCGACACCGGGCATCTCGTCGTCCGCGCTTCGCCGCACCGCTGGCATCGGCGCTTCGTTCGACTGGTTTTCGAGATATCGCTCCCAGTCGATCTCTTCTTTCTTGGCCTCGTGAGCCTGCACCTCGGCTGTGGCTTCTTCGACGACGTTGGCGCTCGACTCTCGCGGATCGGCGCCTTCTTCGAGCATTGGGTTTTCGAGAAGCTCTTCTTGCACGAGCTCGCTCAGCTCCATGCGCGACATTTGCAACAGCTTGATCGCCTGCTGCAATTGCGGCGTCATGATCAGCTGCTGCGAAAGCTTGAGTTGCTGCTTGAGCTCCATTCAGGCCCCACACCCGAGAGTGCGTCAAAGGTCACTATAGCCGGGTCCCGGCGCGTTGGGAAACCAACCCGCGAACCGGGCTCGCGTCAGTGGCCTACCTCGGCTACTCTGTTTTAGTGGGGACGGGGCACCCATTACCAAAGGCCGTCGTCGTCGTTGCGGACGACGACCGGGCGATGTGCGAACGAATTGCGCGTCTGCTTCGCGAGCACGGTCTAACGGTGATTTCCGCGCCCAACGCGCAGGGTGCGATCGACGCAGTCCGTGCGCGGCCGATCGACCTCGTTCTCATGGACGTCACGATGCCTGGCCTGAGCGGCGTCGACGCATGCAAGGTCATCAAGACCATCACGAAGGACCACTTTCTCCCCGTGATTCTGATGACGACACCGGGCGACGGTGGGAGCCGACTCCAGCATGCTCGCACCGTATCCGATGAAATCGTGGCGAAGCCTGTCTCGGATAGCGAACTCGTCGCCCGCGTAGAGAACATGCTGCGGGTGAAACGCGCCCACGACGACGTTCAGTTCGCAAAGAAGGAGATGCACTACACGTCTCTCCACGACCAGCTTCGGGAGCTCCCTGACCACCGACAGTTTCACGAAACGCTGGAACGTGAGTTCGGCGAAGCGGAGCGGCATCTCGATCCACTTGCGTGTTGCATCGTCGCTGTCGACGAGTTCAGACCGCTAGTTGCCGAACACGGCGCGGACGTCGCGGCACGGGTGCTGGAGGAAGTGTCGGCACGTCTTCGCCGCACGATCCGAGCTACGGACGTTGCCGCTCAGTTCAGGACCGCGGAGTTCGGCCTTCTGCTCCCCAACACGCGACCCGCGACGGCACTGACCCTGGCGGATCGGCTGGTGCACGAGGTGGCGATGCGACCCATCGAGATCGGACGCTCGACCATCACGATCACGATCGCCATCGGTATAGGCCTGTACCCAAGCGGTCGCATTCGGACCCACTCGGAGCTGCTCGACGCCGCAAGCATCGCGGTGGCTCGGGCACGCGTCGCGGGGCCGAACCGTATCTGCGTCGTCCAACGCCAAGGCTATATCTTCCGACCCAAGGTGCCGGGCGCGGCCTAGCGACGGGACGGAATCCCGAAGCGCAGGCTTCCAACCGCGACGACCATCAGCCCGAGCACCATCACGACGCCGCCAGTGAGCCAGTCGACGTCGGTCCCGGCAGCCTCTGCCATCAGTCGGATTCGGCGCCCCGTATAGACGATCGGGAGGAGCCCCGCGACGGCGAGGCCCAAGACCGCCAGACGCGCCGACCACATCGCGTCGCGATCGCGACGTACCCAGAGCACCGCGAGCGTCGCGATCGCAGCTCCCGGCGCAAGCCACAAATTGTGCGCGCCATCGATCGCGACCTCGAGCGCCGACGCCTCCAAACTCTGGGTGCGCGCAAACGGCATGAAGAAGCCGATGATGGTCAGCGCGGCGCCGAGCAGCACCGGACCACGCCCAAATCGCGGGTCGACGAAGGTGGACGCGGCGCGAGTCGAGCGGTTCATCCGCGGCAAGCGATCGATCGGCACGAGCGAGAGCTCGTGCTCTGGACACACCGAGAGTCGTTCGAAACCGTCCCTGCAATAGGGGCAGAACAAAATCTCAGTGCGAGCGTGGGGTGCCGCGGGGTCCTCGGGATCGCCGTGCATCATACCTGCGTTCGTGTTATCCGCTGTGGCGCGTAATGCGAATCCGGGGCCTTACCAAAGCGGACTACGACTATATCATCTCGGTGCTCGACCAATGGTGGGGCGGACCGGCAGGTCGTCGCGTCGATCCGATGTTCTTCTACGAGTTCGGAGAGCATGCCCTGGTCGCAGAATCCCATGGGCAGCTGATTGGATTCCTGCTTGGGGTGCTCGCCCCTGCGCCCGCGGCGACCGGCTATGTCCACCTCGTCGGGATCCACCCGGACCACCGTCGGCGGGGCGTCGGAAAGCGCCTTTACGAGCAGTTCGCCGAGCGATGTCGTGGGGCGGGCATGAAACGTCTGAAATCGCTGGCCGCCTCCGGGCACGAAGGACCGGTCCGATTTCACGAATCGATGGGCTTTGAGTCCTCGGAGGTCCCGGACTACGCAGGTCCGGGGCGCTCACGCATCGTCTTCGTCAAGGAGCTTTGACCTCTTGGCGAGTGTCGGTATCCTGCGGGGAAGGTCGTCGGGGGAATGCCAAGCATAGGTTACTCATCGGCCGCGGAAGCGCGGCAAGCCCGAGAAGCCCTCGGCAAAGCGCTCGAGGCGCTCCAAGAGGACGAAAACGTTCCCAACGAGGTGATGGGAATCGCGCACAACATCGCCCGTTCGGTCGGCGCGCTGTTCGAAGCGGAGTACGCATCCACCGAGGTGGACGGAAAGACCTGCGTGAAGAGCGCGCTGGGAACGCTCAGTCAAACGCTGGCCCTACTCCAAGACGTCAAGAGCGAACACCCCGGGGTTCAGACGGCCACCGAATCGATTGCGAGGGTCATTGGCGTTCTGTTTCCGCTGACCAACAAGCCGAGCGTGAGACCGGACACCCCGGCTTCGAACCCCGCCCTTGCTCAAAGCTCTCCGCCCCGATCGGCGCCACCATCTGGCCCTCCGACGTCCGCCGGACCTAGCTCGCGACCCGCCGCGCCTCCAAGCACGCCACCGAGAGCCATGCCACCGAGTCCGCCGCCGAGGATTCCCTCCCCAAGCGACCGGCCCGCGCGTTCATCGTCTCCCGCAGCCTCGCCCTCCAGTCGGCCGCCGTCGAATCGGCCGGTTGCGAACATTCCCCCGAGCCCGCCGCGATCGGACGAAGATACCGCCAGCATTCCGCTGAGCCGGCCGCCTTCCGGCCGACCGCCATCGAATCGACCACAGTCCAATCGGTCGCAGTCCAATCGCCCAGAGTCCAATCGACCGCAGTCCAATCGGCCGAGGGCCAACCGTCGAGTCTCGAGCGTGCCTCCCTCGAGCAGGCCTGCGGCGAGCCACCGCCCGGCCCAGGTTCCAACCTCGCTTCTACCGCCGCCCGCTCCGGAGCCCACAGGACAAAGAACGCGCATCGAAGCCAACCTGGGCGCAACGACTCAGTCGAACTTCTACGTCGGGCTTAGCGGAGAAATCGCACACGGCGGCGTGTTCTTGGCGACCTACGAGATGCTGCCGAAGAACACCTCGGTCTCGATGCTGGTGACGCTGCCTGGAGGCTTCGAGTTCGAATGCGACGGCTACGTACGGTTCCTACGGGACCCCCTCGATTTCTCCTCGGAGTCTGAGCCGGGCATCGGAATTCAGTTCGAAGACCTGTCGGACGAATCGAGGCGACTCGTTCTTCGGTTCATTCGAAACCGTCCTCCGATCTTCTACGAAGTATCCTGAGCGTTAGCCTTCGCCGAGAAGCTTGCTCATCGACGCTTCGTCGACAGGCGTAAACGAGTACGACTCCATCTCTTTCGAGGTGACCCAGGCGTAGTCCCTCACCGCTCGACATTCGAGCTTGTCGGAAAGCAGCTTGCACTCGTACAGAAACAGGTCGACGGCGTACCTGTCGTACGGGTGATTGACGAAGGAGATCAGCTGACCGACTTCGACGCTCGCCCCGAGTCGTTCCGACACTTCTCGAACGAGTGCCGCGTCGTCGGTTTCGCCGTGCTCGACTCGACCGCCTGGAAAGTCCCACAGGAGTGGGAGCACCGCGTTCTCCCGACGCTGTGTGATGAGATATCGGCCGTCGCGCTCCACGAGTGCGGCCACGACCCGAATGGTCTTCATGTCCGACGCCACCAAGGGCGATATAGCATCTCGCGCGGGGTCGATTACATCGGGTAGGCGTGCACGACGTCTCGAGCGGGTCGTTCCACGTTGAGAACGGGGCTCGTGATGAGGTCGCGACCGGCCGCGATGAAGAAAAGCGACTCGCCGACGGTGGGCAGCCCTTCCGAGGCGCTGATCGCGCCGTTGTCGTGGAACTTGAGGCCGCCGGAAACCGTGCTTCGGAGGGCCATGTGGCCGGCAAGCCACTCTCCGCTCCTTCGATCGCGGACGCCGACACAGACATTGCGGCGTACGTGGTACTCACTGTTACGGGTGACGAAAACTCGGTGAATGCGGCGTTCCTTGCCCAAATAACCCATCCCAACCTCCTCGGGCGCTACGATAGGGGTTCAGGTTCACCTTACATGTCGGATAAAGTAGGTCCAAAAAACAGGCGAGGCCCGTGGTTCCTCGAGCCGAACAACTTCACCCCCGCTCGGCGCACGCCGTGGGGTGGTCGGCGAATCGTCGAGCAGCTCAAGTCCAACATCGACGTCGACGGCGCCGTCGGCGAGTCGTGGGAGCTTTCGGTCGAGCCGGATTTTCCAAGTCGAATCGACGGCGGGCCGCCGCTCGAGGAAGCGCTTCGCGCGGCAGGCTTCGGAGAGACGTCGCTGTTGGTCAAGCTCGTGGACGCCGCCGACGATCTGTCGCTGCAGATTCATCCTCACGACGACGACGCGGCACTCGCTGCAGACCAAAGCGGCAAGCCGGAAGCATGGTACATCGTCGACGCCGACCCGGGCGCAGGCCTCTACCTTGGGTTCGAAGAGGGTGTGAACCGCGACGACGTCGAACGCGCACTTCGTGAGGAGGCCCCCCTTGATCGCATGATGCATTTCGTCCCGGTCTCTCCTGGGGACACGTTCGTGATCAATCCTGGGACTCCGCATGCGATCGGCCGTGGCGTGCTGCTCGTCGAACCGCAGCGCGTGGCACCAGCAAAGCGAGGAGTCACGTACCGCTACTGGGACTGGAACCGAAAGTACGACCAGAACGGGCAGCGTGACCCAGCTGGCGCCCCTCGCGAGCTGCACGCGACGCGCGCACTCGACGTCACCGACTGGGCGGGGCCTCGCGGTGACCACCTGCTCCAGCGGATTCGCCATCGGGCAGGTATCGCCCGCGTCGATGGCGATGCACGGCTCGAAACGCTTTGCGGACAGGATGGTCCGGTCGTCTCGTCGATCTTTCGGATCGAACGCCTCGTTGGCACCGGCG
This sequence comes from uncultured Myxococcales bacterium, assembly GCA_965601515.1. GTDB lineage: Bacteria > Myxococcota_A > Polyangia > Polyangiales > Houyiibacteriaceae > SG8-38. The sequence goes on from CBFCWN010000008.1 coordinate 55,653, forward strand.
CTCTCGAACTCCCGGGCGGCGAGAGCCTAAGATCGCTGACCGTCCTCGATGGGAGCGTTCGCTTCGAGAGCGAAGAAGGCGTCGCCGAACTTTCCAAGGGGAGGACCGCGGCCCTACCCCCCACGAACGAATCGCGCCGCGTAGTGCTCGACCGCTCGCACGCGGTTCTCTGTTCACTCGCCGTCAGCGATCGACCCAGCCCGTAGAGGCCCGGTCCTCCACCGCAAGAACCGCGAGCTCGTCGGCACGCTCGTTGAGCTTGATGCCCTGATGACCGCGCACGTGAAAGAGCTTGGTGTCGGGATGCTTCGCGATCGCATCGCGTACGGAGGCAACGAGGTCTCGATTGGCCTTGGCCTTCCAGCCCTTCGTGAGCACGCCAATCGAATACTGTGAGTCGGTGTACAGCCGAAGCGGCCGACCAAGCTCGGAGGCCAGTTCCACTGCCCGAAGGATGGCGGTCAACTCGGCGATGTTGTTCGTGGCCTCGCCGATGTACTCGCTGAGCTCTCGCTGCCGATCGTCGAAACGAGCGACCACGCCGAGCCCGGCGGGGCCGGGATTGCCGCTGCACGCGCCGTCGGCATACGCGAGAACCTCGTTGGCGGTCGGTGTTTCGGGAGGCGTCGACGAGGTCGACGACTTCTTCGTCTTGTCGCCACCTGCCTTCTTCACGGCCTCGGCCGGCGCGCAATACGAGTCGGGTTCGATGGTCTCGTCGGACGCTGGCTTCAAGTTCGACGCGGCCGCGAAGTAGGCCCGGCCGTCATTCGGCTTATAGCGCACTTCGATGCGACCACCGTTGGCGATCAGCTCCCCACTTTCGTCACAGCGCGCAAGCACTTCCGCACGGCGCAAGCGCATTCGACGCCACGGCATGCCGACGCGTTAGCACGAGCGCTTGCTCGAGGAAAAGAACTTCCTACCCTCGACCCGTGTCACGAACGGTCGCCCTCGCCTGCGCCGTGGGCCTGCTCATGGCCGCCGCCATCTTCCTCGCCGTCGAACGAGGTCGAACGCTGCGGGCATCCCGTACACTGGGGGAGCTCCCAAGCACGGCGCGGGTGGTCGTCTCGGTCGACACGGAAGCACTCCGGAAGAGCGCGTCGGCCGGCATCCTCGTGGATGCTTTCCTCGATGAGTCGCAGCTGAGCGACATCGAGGCGACATGCCAGCTCGACCCAATTCGAGATCTCGCGGAGATCGTCGTTTGGGTTCGGGGCTCGGAGGCGAGACCACTGGAGTCGTTCGGCGTTCAGCTCGAGGGACGCGAAATCGATTCGCAAGCCATCGCAGAATGCCACGCTGCGCTCGTCGGCGAGCGTGGCGACTCCGTCATCCGTGTCGAGGCGCCCACGGGCCCGGTCCTCTCAAGTGAAGACCGGAGGAGTGCGCTTGCGGTCATCGACGATCGAACGGTGGTGACGGGCTCCGTGCAAACCGTTGGAGAAGCAATGGCGGTTCGGCGCGGGCTCCTGCCCTCGCTTGGCGAGCGAGAGGTCATCGCGGAGGTTTGGCCAGAGATTCGAAGGGATGCCGCACTCGCCGCGATCGTCGACCTTCCCTCGCATTGGAAGGCCGCCCTTGGACGGATCCCGCCCTTCGACGCGGAGCCTTCGTGGCTCGATGCGGTGCGGACCATCTCGGTGTCGGCAAAGACCGGTGCAGGGACGACCGCAACTCTGCGAATGGACGCCGAGACTCCGGAGCTGGCGCTCGATGTCGCGGAGCGTTTCGAGGAGTGGGCGATGCATCCACCCGAGCGAATGGAACCACCCTGGACGAGCGTCCTCGAGTCCGCACAGGTAAGCACGGAAGGGACCGCGGCGATCGTTACAGTGGACGTGTCGGCTCTTCGACGCGAGCCGGCTCGTCGCTAGCCGCGCCGGCGTAGAACGTCGATGCGCGGTAGCGGCGCTCGAGCCTCTGGAAGAGGATCTTCAGAACCGCGGCGGCCGGCACCGCGAGCAGGACTCCGGCGAACCCGAGCAGCTCGGCACCGACGAGGAGCGCAAGAAGCACCACGATCGCGGAGATGCCAACCGTGTCTCCCATGATCTTCGGCGTGATGACGAAGCCTTCGAGACCCTGAATCAGCGCGTGTACACCAACGACGAGGAGGAGCTGCGCCCAACCCTGCCACTCGAGCAGCGTCATCAGCAACGCCAGGCTGAGCGCCGTCAAGCTTCCGACGTACGGGATGAAGGCGAGCACGCCTGCGAGAATGCCGATCGGGAGCGCGAGTGGCACGCCGATGACGCCGTAGCCCACCGAATAGAGGACTCCGAGGATGGCCATCACGGTGAACTGGCCGCGAAAGAACTGACCGAGCACCGCGTCGATGTCTCGGAAGAACGAGTTCGTCTCACTCCGCATTCGGGGTGGAATCAGATCGCCGACGGCTGCGACGAGTCGATCGAAATCATAGAGCAGATAGAACGCGAAGACCGGGATCATGATCGACGCGACGATGCCCGCGACCGCTGTTGCGGTCCCCCCGAGAAGGGATTGCACGGCCGCGACGAACGGCGCGTAGCCCTTCGCGACCACCGACTGTACGTCGAGGTGCAGCTCCTCGAATGCCTCTCCCACCGAGGTCGGAATCGTGATCCCGACTTCAGCCAGCATGGGTTCGAGCTCGGCGCGAGTGCGCGCCACGAGAGCCGGTAACCGTCTAAGGAAGGCAGCGACTTGCTCGTAGACCATTGGAACGATCACCAACATCCCGACGACGGTGATGGCGAAGAAGCTTGCGAGAATGACCGCGATGCCCACTGCCCGCCCGTAGCTCCGGTTCCGAAGGAGCGAGCTCTGCTCGATGCGATCGACGAGCGGGTCGAGCATGTACGCGATGAGAAACGCGAAGAAGACCGGGGCCAGAACGCCGCGAAGCGTGTACAAAAGCCACGCGCCAGCCAGAGTGAGGCCCATCGTGAGGACCCAGCGCGGCAGTCGGTCACGCTCGGACATACCGGCCTTGTACCACGATGCTCATGCGCGCCGCTGAAAGCAGTCCGTGGCGATGCCGAGCCGGCGTCGCGAGCGGTCGGTCGAGCGTATGAAGCCCGTGGTGACTGGGTCGTGGTAGCCGCTCGCCAGGCGGAGGTCGGAGTCGAAGCGGCGGTAGAACTCACCAATCCGGCGCATGGCGAGCTCCCGGACGTATTTTCCGAGGATCGATGCGAGCGCGACGGGCAGGTGGCGAGCGTCGGCGTCGACTTCGAAGCGTACCTCTCCGAGGTCGTCGATCGCGTACCGTCTCTGACCACGTCGCCCCGACAGCGACCGAACGCGCTCGGGAGAGAAGCTCCGAAACCGGGACGCGTAGTCTCGAATGCCGCCAACCATTCCGCAGACCACCAGCTCGGGACGACCATGCTGACGACGAACGGACTCGATGAGGTCTTCGAAAAGCTCGAGGTCGACGTCGAGCTTGTTCTTTCCCTGCGCGAGTCGAGCGTTGAGAAGGCCAGCACACGCGAGTCGGCTCTGCACGTCCACGATGCGAAGGGAGGAGCGACCCACGAGTTTGCCGAGCAGCTCCTCACCGTGCGCGGCGTCACCGCCGAACGCGGGCAGCGCGAGGTCGACGCCCCAGCATTGCTCCGACGTCGACGCATCCGGACAGCGCGAGCCGAGCGCCGAGCGCGTACCCGGGGCCGCGCGCTCGAGCAGCTCATCCGCCGTGATCGGGGGCGGCTGTCGATCGGCCGCGCACAGAAGCGCGAGCGCAACCGACTCCGCGAACGCCATCTTCGAAAAGCCGCCGGTCTCCTTGCTATCGGTGAGGCCGAGGCGGAGGCCCCGATCGCAGAGCGACGCCCGCGCGTACCGGGAGATCTCGAGCGTGCACCCAGTCGCGACCAGGGGACCCAGCCGCGGGCCCATCCCGTTCTCGTCGACCCCCATCACGAGCATGAATGTCCTGTAACACGCCGGAGATGAGCGTTCCGGGGCCGGGTTTGGCGGGGCCGTGAAATCACGGTAATATTTCATTGTTGTGGTAAAAGAGCACGCTGCATCGAGCGGCCGCATCAAGATGGATAGCGAATCACCGATCGGGAGAATGGTGAGGGAGGCGATCGAAACGGTCGCGACGCCCGAGGTGCGACTCCAGATTCTGCATCGCGCGCTCCACATGGCACGCGAGCACGAGATCCCGAAGGCGGGCGCGGCGTTGCATCGTTTCGTCGACAAACACCTTCGAACCGCGATGGCCTTCTACATCGGAAGCGAGGCCACCGAGGCCGTGATGCAGAACCTCGAGCCGATGGTGACGTACGCGGAGCGTCTGAGCTCGAAGCCTCCGACCCGGAGCTCGAGACTGGACGAGACGCGCAAGCTCGGTCGCCACCGGCAGAACTCGGGCGTCGAACCCAGAATGCCCGCACTCGACGCGCTCCTCGATACCTCCAAGTACCCGACGGTGACACCCACGGGGTCCGCGCTGCCGATGGTATTCGTCGCAACGCGAAGCTCGCAGCGGTTCCAGGCGATCCTCCAAAGCGTGGGAGAAGCCGCCGCCGTCCAACAGATCGAAGACGTGGTCGCGTTCCTCGACAACCTCAAAGCGACCGCGTCACTCGGCCCGCTCGTCGTGATCGACTGCGTCGAGGCGTCGGTGCAGCCGGGAACCATCGCCACCTTCGCCCATGAGCTCCCCACCGGTTCGGCCGTCCTGCTTTGGGGCGCCGACCACCGCCACAAGCAGCTGACCGAGCTAGCGACGGGACGCGAGGGATGGCTTCAATGCGACGTCGAGGCCACGCCCGAGGACGTCGCTTCGCTCATCCATATGCTCCTCGGCGAGTAGCCACTCGACGAGCTGTTCATCTCCAGCAGCCGCGCGCGCGTCGTCATCTCCTTTGCGAGCGGGGTCGTTGAGCCACGGCCAATGGGGCGGCTGCTCCCGGCATCCAAGCTGACGCTCCGCTCGGCTGCAACCAACGCGCACGTGAAAGTGATCGTCATGATCGTCGCCGTTGGACGGCTGGTGCAGCACCCACGTCGCGCGAAGGACCGCTTCGTGTGACGGCTCGTAGCGAGCCGCGTAGCGAAGGAGGCGCGCCTTGAGCTCGTTCGAGCAGAAGATCCATTTCACGCGAGCCTCGTCGTCCATCAGCAGGGTGCGGACGAGGTGCCAATTCCGCGGCTCGTCGAACTGGTACACGGTCGCGGGAGTGTTCGACATCCCGAGCGCATCGAAGCTTGGCCAACCGGCGTTGGCGATCGGAAGGCCACCCGCGTCACGCGCGAAAAACAGGAGGTCCGCGTCGCGGCCGGAGCGATGGCTTCGATGACGTGGATGGCTTCCACCGCTCGGGTTGCTGAGATCGCCAACGCGCAAAGCGGGGCCGCCAGGAAAGGCCTCTTCCACGGACTTCGCCGCGCGCTCGATCGCCGCGAGAAGCGTGGCGGACCCGTAGCGGGTGTCCTCGTTCGGCCGGAGGCGCTCGTAGCCCGAACCGCGGTTCGGCAGCGCGTGGGCGTCTCGTAGATATCCGTCGTCCGACGTCCCGATCGAGATCGTCTGTCCAGCCGGAAGAGGCTCCGTCACGCATGCGCCGAGCGAAAGGAAAGACAGGACGGTGAAAAGCCTAACCATTTCAACCCCATGATAGCGCACGGTTCTCCTTGACGTACCTAGGGCGCCACGTAAGTTTCCGGATTGACCATGACCGAGCAACACGAAGGCTTCATGGATCGGCTGAGCGCCCACCTCGATCGAGGGTGGGAGCTCGTCACCCAAGGCGATCTGAGCGGCGCAATGGCTTCGGCGGAGCAGACGCTCGAGCTGGATGGCGACTCACCTGATGCCCATAACCTCATCGGGTACATTCACGCGGCGAACGGGAATCTCGACCTCGCGCTCGAGCACTATCGGCAGGCGATCGACCTCGACGAGCACTACCTCGAGGCGATGCTCAATGCCGCCGAGCTGCTGATCCACCCGCTCGGGAGCTTCGACGAGGCCATTCGGGTGCTCGATCAGGCCCTCGAGAGCTGCCAGACGGCGGACGACATCGCCGACGCCTCGGTGTTGAAGGTCGACGCGCTGCTCCAGCAGGGGGACCGTGCGGCCGCGGCCGAGCTTCTCCTTGGGCTTCCCGAGGGGCCGTTCGAGAACGAGCAGCTCGATTTTCTCATCGGGCGAGCCCACTTCGAGCTCGACCAGCTCGAGCAAGCCGCGGTGCTCATCGAACGCGCGGCGGCGCGACCCGACGCGTCGCCAGACGTCACGTACTACCTCGGCCTTCTGCGCGACCGGCAGGGCCGAGCCGACGAAGCGTCGCTCGCCTTCTTGAAGACGCGCCATCTCGACGGGCAGCTTCCGTCGCCACCGTGGTCCGTGAGTCACGGTAGGTTCGAGAAGGTGGTCCAAGCGGCCCTCCGCGATCTGCCCAAGCAGATCGCACAGCGACTCGAAGGCAACCTGATCATGGTGACCGATCTTCCGGGTCTCGAAATCGTCGCGGAAGGCATCGATCCCCGTACGCCCCTGCTTCTCGATGAGATGGCGAACCCGGGCAAAACGAGCGATCAACGGCGCCTCTTCATCTACCAGCGGAACATCGAGCGTCTGATTCGTCATCCGCTCGAGCTTCAACAAGACGTGTTCGAGATTCTCAAGCGCGAGCTCGAAGCGCACTTCTCTCGTCCACCGGGGCCACCGTCACAGCCGCCCGCGAACACCTAGGCTAGGCGCCTAGCGCGGCACGCATGGTCGAGTCGAAGCCCGCGTCGAGTGGGGATTCGAACTGCATTTCCGTATTGCCCCATGGAAACGACACGCGGTGACAGTGCAGCATCACGCGGCGTGGCGTGAGCACCTGTCCATCGGGCAGCGTAAGCCGTCGGTCGCCTCCGTAGGCATGATCGCCGAAAAGCGGCACGCCCGCTTTGGCGGCATGCACGCGGAGCTGGTGAGTTCGTCCCGTACGCGGACGAAGGTGCAGCACGGTGGCATGAGTCGAACGCTCGACGACTTCGTAGTCGGTGAGTGCGTCGCGTTCGCCACGCCCAGGTCCGGCGATTCGAAGCTTCGCATTCTTCGGGTCGATCGAGATCGGCCAGGACCACGCGCCCTTCTCGGGCGAGACCTCGTGGAGCGTGAGGCCGACGTAGAGCCGCTCATACGTCCCCGCCCGACGCGCCTCGAGCAAGCGCTGGTTCGCCCGCTTCGAGAGCGCAAACGTCACGATCCCGCTCACCGGCGAATCGAGCCGCGAGGTCGGGTGCGCACGGAGCTCCGGGAACTCCTCCTCCACCCAACGCACGAGACACGGGGTGTCTTCCGAAGGCGCCGTGGTCGGCATCCCCGCAGGCTTCTGAACCACCAAGAGCTCCTCCCCCACAAACAGCGGGACAGGCAGCCCCCCAGAAACCGTCTTCTTTTCAATCACTTACAGACCGACCCGCGTGATTTGCGGCCGCCCTACCCACCGAGGACCTCGACGGTACCGACGTCACCGTTTACGCGGATGATGTCGCCGTCCCGAAGCGCGCGCGTCGCACTCGTCACGTTGACCACCGCGGGCACGGCGTATTCGCGAAGGATGATCGCGGCGTGTGAAAGAGGCCCACCTAGCTCGGTCACGACGCCGGATGCCGCGAGGAACAATGGCGCCCAACCGGTGTCCGCCGCCGCGACGACCAGCACGTCCCCAGGCTGAAAGCTGCCTGCCTGAGAGGGATCTTTCAAGATGCGCGCACGGCCTTCGGCGATCCCGCGACTTGCGGCGAGCCCCTTCATGCGAGTGACCGGGCGAATCATCTCGTCGTCATCCGGTGGAAAACCGACGAAGGTGGTGGGCGGCTCTGGCAACGCGCGATTGCGTTCGTACTCGAGCCGTCGCCGCTGCACACGGATCGCGACGCGGTCGTTCTCGTCGTAGAGCACTCGACGCACTTCGGCGAGCGTGAGAAAGAACGCCGCGTCCGGACCCGCCTCCGGCTCTCGCGCTCGAATACGACGCGAGGCCTCCAAGGCGACTCGACGAAACATTCCCAATACTTCGACCACGTGACCACGAAGATGCTCTCGCATCCGGGTGAATCGACGGACGACGTCGAGTAGCTTCCGCACTGCCAGTCGCAGCGGAAGAGGCACGGATTCCTCGAGGTCCTTCTCGGCGTTGCGACGTGCCTTCTGAATCTCTCGTTCGCGCGCCGCGAGGTCGACGTCGCCGTCGAGGTGTGAGCGAAGCGCCGCAAACATCAAGGTCGGGTCCTCGGCCCAGCGCGGCTCGCCAATCTCAGCCTCGCGCACGCCTCGATGGCCGTAGTCGACGAGAAATCGAGTGAGCGCATCCCTCGTCGGCCCAGGCAGTAGATCATCGACGCGGAGCTCGGATACCGGCGTCGATCGGAGGTGCTCCGCGACCAGCGGCTCCTCCCGCGCGAGCTGCGCGGCCTTCCACAGCGCGAAGCCGGGCTGCGCGCTCGATACGCCTTCGAGACCGGAGAGCAGGTCTCGGTAGAGCCCGACACTGCGGTCCTTGGCGAACAGTCGAAGGATACCGAGCAGCAGGAGCACCGCGGAGAGAAGGTTCGCGTATGCCGTGAGCATGATGGAACCGGTCTCGTCGAGGAGGTGCTCGACGTCGCCCAACATCCGGTCGAGCCCGTTAGGCTCCAGGATCCTCGGGTCGACGGCGCAAATGCGGAGTCGCTCCTCGGCAAAATACTTTTCGAAATCTTCGACGCGCGCGTTCAGCCGGAAGTTCTCGCGCAAGTAACGGGACACGGTCTGCGGAAGCCTCAGCACAAAGCGCGTCGATCCTCCGCCATCGACGACCTCGTCGAGCTCTGCCGCGTACTGCCCGCCGCCGAGTCGCAGCAAGGTCGACGGATGAATCCACGGAATCTGCGACATGATCGCGCTGAACTCCGTCAGGTTGATGTAGATGCGACCACGGAAGTCGCCGACGAGCTCGGCATCGCGAGGAACGGTGCACCCCATCGCACCGAACGCGCGTCGAAAACCGAGATCGCTGAACTCGCTGAGAACCGACCACGTAAAGGGAGTTGCGACACCGGGTAGCGCTTCGCCCACGTTGGCGTTGCTCCAGACGATCTTACGTCGATCCCAGGACCGTTCGCGCCGCGTGCTTCGGCGGTTTCGCGTCTTGGGGACGACGATGGGACGCGCTTGAAGCACGAAGACCTGCTGGTCCGCGATCGCCCACTCGACGTCACGCGGGTCGCCAAAGTGGTTTTCGATTCGGGTGGCGAGGTCATTGAGCGTGAGGAGCTGCTGCTCGGTGAGCGCAGGCTTCACCCTGTCCGCCTCGAGCACGTCGACTTCGCGAACGCCCCCGTCGCGCTCGAGGAGCGTCTGCTGGGCTTTGCTTCCAATCATCTGATCGCGAAGCTGACCCGTCGTCTTGTCGATGCGGTACGTGTCGGGAGTGACCCTGCCTTCCACGACCTGCGAACCGAGCCCGTAGGCGGCGTTGATCACGACCTCGCCGGAATCGCCGTTCAGTGGATTCGCAGTGAAGAGCACCCCCGAGACCTCCGCGGGGACCATCGCCTGGATCACGACGCCAACCGAGACAGGCAGGTCCTCGTGAAGAGTGCGAAGATACGACAGGACACGCGGGCGAAAGAGGCTCGACCAGCACGACTTGATCGCGTCCAGCACTTCGTCTTCGCGTGTGAGGTTCAACGCTGTGATATGCATGCCAGCGGCTGACGCCCCCTCCTGGTCTTCGTGCGTCGCGGACGACCTGACGGCGAAGCTCGTTGCACCCTCCTCGCCCATTGCGAGAAGTGCATCGCGAACCGCGCGCACGACGTCCTGCGGAAGGGTGGCCTCGCGAACTCGCTCGGCGGCGTGATGGAGGCGCTCTTCGCTCACGACGGGCTCCCGCAAGAGAGCTCGCGGACGATCGGCGATGTCGAGCACGCTCGAGTAGAACGAATCGCCCACCCAGCCCGGCATCGCGTACGCCGCGGGAACCGGAAAGCCCGCACGCGCGAGCGCCGCGAGGCTGCGAGCCTTTCCGCCGTAGCCAGAAGCCCTTCGTGGGACCACCGATTCGATTCGCTTCAATATCCGGGGCATCGTGCCGGGGTCGTTCTAGCGCAGCGAACGTGGGGGGCCACAGGGGCGATGGACGCGGGGGGTAGCGAGCGCTATGAACGCGCCCGTGGCGGTGTTGGAAGACGATCATTTTCATGATCAATGCGGGGTATTCGGTGTGTTCGGCGCTGCCGAGGCGTCGAACCTGACGTATCTCGGCCTGCATTCGCTGCAGCATCGTGGGCAAGAGGCCGCCGGCATCGTGTCGAGCAACGGCGAACAGCTGTTCGTCCACCGCGGCATGGGCCTCGTGCAAGACGTCTTCACCGCGCCTCAGATCGAGAAGCTGCCTGGGCAGAGCGCCATCGGTCACGTTCGATATACGACGGCTGGCGGCAGTCACATCAAGAACGCTCAGCCGTTCGCGGTCGACTGCGCGCACGGCGCCATCTCCGTGGCGCACAACGGAAATCTCACGAACGGCCTCGCGCTCCGCCACGAGCTCGAGAAGGACGGCTCGATTTTTTCGTCGGACAGCGACACCGAAGTTCTCGTACATTTGATCGCCAGGTCCAAAGCCGAGACGATGGTCGACAGCGTCGCGGATGCGCTGCATAGCGTGGAGGGCGCGTACTCGCTGGTCTTCCTCTCCCCCGACGAACTGATCGCCGTCCGCGACCCGTACGGCTTTCGACCTCTCTGTCTCGGCAAGCTCGATGGTTCGTATGTGGTGGCTTCGGAGCCCCCAGCGTTCCAGCTCATCGGGGCCGAGTTCGTGCGCGATGTGGAGCCAGGCGAGATGCTCGTCATCAACCGCTCGGGCCTGACGAGCCTTCGCCCGTTCCGGATCGACCCCGATCGTCGGTACATGTGCATTTTCGAGTACGTCTACTTCGCGCGACCCGACGCCTCGTTCGACGGGATCAGTGTGTATGAAGCTAGGAAACGCATGGGGCGCGCTCTTGCAGAGGATCAGCCAGTCGAAGCGGACATCGTCGTGCCCGTGCCCGATAGCGGCGTCGCGGCTGCACTCGGCTACGCGGAGGCTGCGGGCCTTCCCTTCGAGCTCGGGCTGATTCGGAGTCACTACGTCGGGCGAACGTTCATCGAGCCTGCGCAGTCGATTCGTCACTTCGGCGTGCGGCTGAAGCTTCACCCCGTGCCGAGCCTTCTCGAAGGAAAACGAGTCATCGTCATCGATGATTCGATCGTGCGGGGAACCACCAGCCGCAAGATCGTGAAGATGATCCGCGATGCAGGCGCCAAAGAGGTTCATCTTCGAATCAGCTCGCCGCCCACGAGCTGGCCGTGCTTCTACGGCATCGACACGCCGACCCGCGAAGAGCTCATTGCGGCGCACAACACGGTGGACGAAGTGAACGAGTACGTCACCGCGGATACCCTAGGGTACCTATCCCTCGACGGACTCAAGCGCGCCGTCGGCGGAGACGAGGGCTTTTGCAGCGCGTGCTTCAGCGGGCGGTACCCGATTCCCGTCAAAGACAACGGCACCACGCGACGACAGCTTCCGCTCGTGGGCGTCTAGTGCGCTGTAAACCAGCGGACGATGGCCTCGTTGACTTCGGCGGGGCGCTCGAGGTGCACGAAGTGGCCGGCGTCGGAGAGGATGAGCTCCTCGAAGAGCGCGCTGAACCAGGCGCTCTGCCCTTCACACATCTCGACGCCTAATGCACCGTCGCGTTCGCCGTGGATGGTCAGCGTCGGCACCTGGATCGGGCCCTCGCGAAGAAGCTGCCTGGTGCCTCGGATGACGCTCGGACTCTTGAGAGTCCGGTAGTACCTCAGCGGGGCCGGCATGCTCGACCGGAGACAAAGCTTGAGCTCGTCGAAGTACTCGTCGCCTGGATGAAAGCCCTGCGACCATCGGTGCCAAAGCCGCTCGATGTAGGCGAAATCGCGAAGGCTCACGAGGCGCTCGGAGAGGTAGGGAAGCTGAAACAAGCCCGCGTAGACGCTTCGCCGAAACTGTGAGGGATACTCCTTGATGTTTTCCTCGATGGCGAGCATGTGCGGAACGGCGATCAGTGTGGCCGCACGAAGCCTTTCCGGCGCGGATGCCATGAGGTATTGAGCCATGACCGCGCCCCAGTCGTGGCCGACGAGCCGGACCGGCTCGGTGGGCGAGAGCTCATCGATGAGGTCGAGGATTCGGCGGGACACCGACGGCCCATCGAACGGCCCTTCGAGACTCGAGGGCGCGTACCCAGGCATCCACGGGCAGACCACATGGTAACCGGCGCTACGGAGGTCTTCGGTAAGGGGCTCCCAGGTTCTCGGAATGTCGGGAAATCCATGAAGGCAGAGGACAAGCGGAGCGTCCTCGGCCTCGTTCGAAAGATAGGAGATCCCGGTGCGTGCGGAACGCAGTCGATGCATCGCGGCGAGCTTACGCGAAGAAGCTCGCGAGCGCTTCCGCAAGACGCTCGGCGAACGGTTCTTGCACGATTAGATCTTGACGGACTTCGATTTCGAGGGCGGTGCGGTCGAATTCCTTTGCGTGCCGAACCGGCGAGTACGCGAGGCCGCCCTTTCCCGACCAGGGTTCATTCGGGAGCACGTGAAAACCGTGCGACTCGAGGTGGCGGATGAGCTCGAAGGCCGGTCCTTCGTCGTCGTCGAAGAGCACACCGACTTCCAGGACCCGGCGGTCCCCCTCGTAGTTGTCGGTGAACGAGTGGATCGAGAACACGGTATCGCCTCGGCTCCGCCGAATCGCGTCACTCACAGCGGCATGGTACGGGAGGTAGAAGCGGTCGATGCGGTGCTGCTTGTCGGCTTCGAGAAGCCCCTCGTTGAGGTGTACTTGATGTCCGTCCGCGTTCTGCCGGAACAGGGTCTCCGAATCGAGCGGCCGGTTCGGATCGATCAGAAGGCGTGAAAACGTGGAAAGAACGGCAGGCGCGTTCATGAGCGCCGCCACTCGGCGAGTAAGCGCGCCGGCTCCGATGTCGCTTGCCCAATGGGTATCGACGAGCCAACGATCCGACTCCGGCCAGTGCCAAGGATCGTACAAGGCGTTCGATGCGTGCTCACACGTGAACACGAGACGCCCATCGAAGTCGCCCTCAATCAACTCTGCCGCTTCGGACCAGTCCATGTTTCGAATTGTAATCGCGCTCTCCAAAAGTCGAGCTACCCGCTGACACTGAACGATTGAGCTGTATACTCTCTTTCGAAGCCGTGTGGGGGCGGTGGAAGGAACACGAGCCGTGCCACACCCCGACAAAGACTTGGAGCTACCCGGCCACCCTCACCGACGCCCGAGTCACTTCCGAAAAAAGCGACCGGACACGACGACCAAAGTGATTCGGGTATCGGGCAGCAATCGGCCTGAGCCGGACATCAGTCATGTTGTCAGAACGCCGGAGGCGCGCCAGAAAAGTTGGAGCGAGGTGGTCAACACTGCTCCCAGTCTGCCGGACCCGCTCCTCGAGCGACCGATCCCACCGCCCGCCCCGCTGCCGTCGGAGGCCGCGCACGACGAACTGACGACCCCGGGCTGGGTCGACGACCGCGCGCGTCGAAAGCGCACGGAAGACATCGTAGGCACCCTCGGCCTCGCTCTGATGGTCGCCGCAATGTTAGCCGCGATGTGGCTCCGCATGACCTCCCCTTAGGGGACACGCAGCCCCCCCAAAACACTCGCAATTCCAACACCTTGCCGACCAAACCGCGCGATCTGCGAGAAACACTGCGTTTCTTGGCGAGCCGCGCGGCCTGTTGGCTGCGTGAGTTGGGATCGCGTGTGGAGCCGGTGGGTGCGGGACCGAGGCCCGCGACGCACGTGCTCGCGAGCGGGACCCGGTCGCTCCGCTCCCCCCACTCGCT
>CBFCWN010000009.1:0-67055 GCA_965601515.1 uncultured Myxococcales bacterium
TTGCTCTCACTCCGCCCCGCATGGTGTCTAAAGCTTGTGTGTTGTTGCGAATCGCGCGGGTTGGTTTGTAAGGGTTTGGGATTGTTGGGGTTTTAGGGGGGCTGCGTGTCCCCTAGGAGTTTTTGGGTGAGGGTGGAGGTGCCCACTGCTTCGAGGTCGGCGGGGGTGAAGGGGCGGAGGGTGTCGGTGGGGGTGCCCTTCGTGGCCGTCGCGTGGTGGACGGTGACGTGGAGCTTGCGGTGGCTCAGGGTGTGTTCGACCACCGAGGCGGGCGTCGGATGGATTCGGGCGCGGAGGTTCAGGGCCCGGAGCGCGGCCGACGGCGATTCTTCGGACGTCGGGACGCTCCAAAGTCCGCCGAACAGAGACTTGGTTTCCTTGGTCAGCCACACGCGCTTCGATGAGCCGCGGCCGGTACTCGCGACGACGGCGACGAGGTCGACTCGCTTGGGCGGCTTTCTCGCCTTCGGAACGGGCAGTCGCTCGACGCTGCCGTCCGCGTACGCGGTGCACTCTCCTCGGAGCGGGCAGGCTTCGCACCTTGGCTGCTTCGGTGTGCACACGGTCGCGCCAAGCTCCATTAGCGCTTGGTTGAAATCGCCGGGGCGCTCGGTGGGGACGAGCTCCTCGGCTTCCATCCAGAGTCGCTTGTTCAACGCCGTCGTTCCAACCGGGAGATCGATGCCCTTGAGCCGCGCAAGCACGCGCGTGACGTTGCCGTCGACGATTGGCTCCGGACGATTAAAAGCGATGCTCCCGATCGCGCCAGCGGTGTAGCGACCGATGCCCGGAAGCGCGAGACGGGCCTCGGCGTCTTCGGGGACCTCCCCGCCGTAGCGGGCAACCACCTCACGAACGCCGGCGTGAAGAAGCCTCGCGCGGCGATAGTAGCCGAGCCCGCTCCAGAGGGAGAGAACCGAGTCCTCGTCGGCATCGGCCAGCGCCTGCGCGGTGGGAAATCGTTCGAGGAAGCGCTGGTAGTAGGGCACGACCGTGTCGACTCGCGTCTGCTGCAACATGATTTCCGAAACCCACACCGCATACGGATCGTTCGTCCGGCGCCACGGAAGATCGCGCGCCTCGCGGTCGTACCAACGGAGAAGCTTCGACTGCAGCGTCGGCATTCAGAGGTACTCGTAGAAGAGCCGCTCCGGGTTCTCGAGCGTCTCGATCACGTCGTACGCAAACGCGGCCCCGACGTGCCCGTCGACGATGCGATGGTCGAAAGAAAGCGACAGCATCATCACCTGGCCCACCACGATCTCGCCGTCGCGCACCACGGGCTTTTCCTTGATCCGATGAACGCCAAGAATACCGACCTCCGGATGATTGAGAATCGGCGTCGCGAGCAGCCCGCTTTGCTTGCCGAGCGATGTGATCGTGAAAGTGGAGTTTCGCAGATCACCTGGCGCAAGCGACCCCTCCTTGGCGGCCTTGGCGAGGTGCTCCACTCGCTCGGCAATCTCGAACAGCCGAAGCCGATCTGCATCGTGAACGACCGGAACCACGAGCCCCGCGTCGGTCGCCGCGGCAACCCCAATGTTGTAGTACTTCTTGTAGACCAGCTCGTGCGCCTGCTCGTCGACCGCGCTGTTGAGCACCGGATGGCGCTTCAACGCCTCGGTAACCGCCTTCACGATGAACGAAACGTACGTGAGACGTACGCCGCGACGCTCTGCCTCTACCCCAAGCCGTTCGCGCATCTCGACCAAGCGTGAGGCATCGCACTCTTCGACAAACGTGAAATGAGCCGCGGTGGTTTTCGCGTGACTCATTCGTTCGGCGATCTTTCGACGTACGCCAACGATCGGTTCGCGCTCTTCGAGCGGCGCGTGGGGTCGGTCGTCGGTCATGTCTGTGCGGACGGCAGCGCGGACGTCGTCCTGCGTCACTCGACCCCCTACACCGCTTGGAACGACCCGTCGCAGATCGACGCCCATATCCCTCGCGAGCTGGCGCGTCGACGGCGTCGCCAGTGGCTTCGCCTCGAAGTAGGCGATCTCGCCCACCGCGCCGGCAGACGTGCGAAGGGCTCTTCGCTGCGCGGCGATCGCCGGACGTACGGAGGAAACCGGGTTCGCCGCAGGGCCCGTGCCGTTTCCCGGCCGAGCTCCGGCTCCATGGCCATTCCCGTGGGGTGCTTGCTGCTTTGCGGAGAACAGGTCGGCGCCCGCCACCTCGTCCTCGAGCTTTCCGACGGCCGTCGCGGCGGGCGTGCGCGTCTTCGCCTCGGACTCGATCGTGAGGATGACCTGACCGACCTTGGCCACCTCCCCGACCTGGACGTGGAGCGCCTCGATACGCGCATCGCACGGTGCGCCGATGGTGACCGTGGCCTTGTCGGTCATCACCTCGACCATTGGGTCGTCTTCCGCAACACGGTCGCCGGCCGAAACGAACCATTCGACGATCTCGCCCTCGGTCACGCCTTCGCCGATGTCGGGCAATTTGAATTGCACGCGGGCCACGTCAGTACCTCGCCGTTTCAACGAGCGCAGGCGCGATGCGATGCGCCAGAGGCAGGTATTCGCGTTCGTGAGTCAGAGGAAACGGTGTGTCGTAGCCGGTCACCCGCAGCGGCGGTGCTTCCAGGTGAAGAAACGCGTGCTCTGCGATCAAAGCAACCAGCTCACCCCCAAAGCCACAGGTTCGGGGCGCCTCGTGCACGACCACGGCGCGCCCGGTCTTCTTCACGCTCTGAACGACGGTATCGATGTCGAGAGGCCACAGCGTACGAAGATCGAGCACCTCGACGTCTACGCCCTCCTTGGCCACCTCCTCTGCGGCCGAGAACGCCTCGAGCAACATGGCGCCCCAGGCGATGCAGGTCACGTGCTCCCCGGCCCTGACCACCTTGGCTTCGCTGAGCGGCACCGCGTATGCGTCGTCCGGCACCTCCATCTTCACCGCGCGGTAGAGCCGCTTCGGTTCAAAGAAGACAACGGGATCCTCGTCGCGAATCGACTCGAGCAGAAGGCCCTTGGCGTCATAGGGGTTCGAGGGACACACGACCTTCAGCCCGGCGGTGTGAATGAAGAGGGACTCGGGCGACTGCGAGTGGTACTGGCCTCCGCGAATCCCCCCACCGTACGGCGTTCGGACCACCATGGGGACGTGAAACTCGCCGCCCGTCCGGTAGCGATACTTCGCGGCCTCGTTCACCAGCTGATCGAACCCCGGATAGATGAAGTCGGCGAACTGAATCTCCGACACCGGCCGCAACCCATGAAGCGCCATGCCGACAGCGGTCCCGAGTATCCCCGTCTCGGAAAGGGGCGTGTCGAGCACACGGTCCTCGCCGAACTCTTCCTGAAGGCCCTGCGTCACGCGAAACACTCCGCCGAGCCTGCCAATGTCTTCACCCATCAGCATCACGTCGTCGTCGAGCCGCATCGCGTTGCGAAGCCCGCTTTGGAGCGCCTGGACGAGATTCATCTCGGTCATTCGTTCTCCTCGCTCTTCGCACGGGGTCCGTCTAGGCATTCAGCCTGCTGCTCCCGAAGGTGCCACGGCTGCTCCGCGTACACGTCGCTGAAGACGTCCCTGAGCTTCGAAGGCCCCTTGGCCTCGGCCTCGCGTACACATCCCTTCACCTCCTCAGCGCACGCGGCTTGCCAGTCGTCCTCGAGTGATTGACTCCAGGCGGAGCGCTGCTCGAGGTGCTTCCGTAGTTTCGCCAGCGGATCCGCTCGGGTCCAAGCATCGACCTCGCCGTTCGACCGATAGACTCGCGGGTCGTCCGACGTCGAATGCCCGCCGAGACGGTACGTCAGCAGTTCGAGAAACGTCGGACCGCCTCCCCCACTCGCGCGCTTCACCCCTTCATGCACCGCTGTCCACACTGCAAGAACATCGTTCCCGTCGACGCGCGCCGCTGGAATCCCGTACCCAGGCGCCTTGTCGGCCAGCGTCCGCGCCGCTGTCTGCTCTTTCGTCGGAAGACTGATCGCGTATCCGTTGTTGCGACACAGAAAGAGCGCCGGAACACCATACACTCCTGCGAACCCCAACGCGCCGTGGAAGTCGTTCGAGCTGGTTGCGCCGTCCCCGAAGAACACCGCGGCACACTCGTCGAGCCCACGCTTCTTTGCCGCCATCGCGAGCCCGACGCCATGCGTCATCTGCGTGCCGATCGGCGCGCTCACCGCAAGGTACCGATGCGGCTTACTGAAGCTGTGGTCGGGCATCTGCCGGCCGCGCGCCGGGTCGCCCGCGTTTCCGAACATGTGGTCGACGTAGAGTTGCAGAGGATACCCACGCCACAGCAACGCCCCGATCTCGCGGTAGCACGGGACGATCCAGTCGCGATCCCGAAGCGCCGCCGCTGCGCCCACGATGGCGGCCTCCTCGCCAAGAGAACCTACGTGAAACGGAATGCGTCCCTGTCGCTGCAACTTGAGCATGCGGTCATCGACGACGCGGGTTCGAACCATCGATTTGTAGAGCGCGACGACCTGATCGATCGAGAGCCCCGGGTCGAGCTGGGGATCGAGACTTCCGTCATCGCGAATGACCTGCATGCACCCCCACTTACGTCAACACCGACAACTTTCGTTTCTTCCCGTAACGGTTCATCACCGGTGATTCAGCTTCCTGCTCGGCGAGCACGCCAGACAAGAACGCCTCGGCAGCCCGATAACTCGAACGAACGAGCGGACCCGAAGCGACGAATGCAAACCCGAGGTCGAGACCGATGCGCTCGTATTCGGCGAACTCTTCTGGTTCGACGTACCGCTGAACGTTCGCGTGGCGCTTCGTCGGGCGCAGATACTGCCCGATCGTGATGACGTCGACGTCCGCGCTCCGGAGAAGGCGCATCGCTTCGATGACCTCCGCGCCCGATTCGCCGAGACCCACCATCAGCGATGACTTCGTGACGCGGGAACCAAGCTCCTTCGCCATCGCCAACACGTCGATCGACTGATCCCAGGAGCACCTCGCATCGCGAATGCTGCGCTGCAAACTCGGAACCACCTCGACGTTGTGCGCAAAGACATCGGGACGGCCATCGCAGACGACGGTTTCGACGTCCGACCGCGACCCACGAAAATCACCAACGAGCGTTTCGACACGGAGCTGTGGCGTGCGCGCTTTGATGCGTTGCACCGTCTCCGCGACATGCGCGGCGCCGCCGTCGGGCAGGTCGTCGCGGTCGACCATCGTAAGTACGACGTACGCAAGACCCATCTCCTCGAGCGAGACGGCGGTGTTCTCCGGCTCGTGAGGGTCGACGATGCCGCCGGGCTTACCGGTGTTGACCGAGCAGAAGCGGCAGCCCCGCGTGCAGGTCTCCCCGAGGATCATCACGGTGGCGGTCCCCTGCCCCCAACACTCGAAAATGTTGGGACACCGAGCCTCCTCGCAGACCGTGTGGAGGCCGCGCCCTCGAAAGCGCGACTTGATGCCTTGGAACTCCTCCTGCTCGGGTCCACTCGGGAGCCGAACTCTGAGCCAATCGGGTTTGCGTGCGGGCAAGGTCATGATCGCGCTCCTGCGCCTCTAACCTTCGTGCTTAGGGGTCCGTCATCAAGATGTCAAATCCGCGTAACACTTCGAATTGTGGTGGTTTCTTCCGATTTCCGCAACGAGATCGGGGCGATGAAAAAGTAGCGCAGTATTTTCGCGGAGACGCTTTACGTGGCCACCCCGTGCTCCATAATCGCCGCAGACCAGCTTCAACCCGTGAGGAGCAGCCCGATGGATCAAGAACGAAGGCCACGACGCGCAGGACCCATGGAACGCCCGGGTGCGGTGGGCGGTAAGCGCGACCTCAATCGACGAAAGCGCGTCCAAGATCTCATCGACGCGGGCCTCACCCTGTTTCTCGCCCGAGGCATCGAGGCGGTCACGATCGACGAAGTCGCCCGGGAGGCCGGCATGGCCAAAGGCAACTTCTATCGCTATTTCCGCGACAAGTCCGACCTGGTCGAGGCTGTGGTCGAGCCGGTCGCGGAGACCACCCGTTCAGCGCTCGCGGCGTGTCACAAGCAGCTCAGCGAGGTTTCGGACCGGGCCCAAGCGGTGACCGCGTATGCCGAGCTCGGCAACCGGCTCGTGGGCGCGCTTGCGATGTACCCCGACGCGATGTGCCTGTATTTGCAGGAGCGTCGCGCGCCCGCGACCAACGCGCGGCAGGCGATTTCCGACCTTGCAAACGACCTCGATCAGCGGGCGATGGCGTTGAGCCAGGTCGCCGTCGACAAGCAGCTCGTACAAATCACGGACCCTCGCGTTAGCGCGCTCGCTGTGCTGGGCGCTGTCGAGGCGCTCGCCCTCGCGTCCGTTCGGAATCAGGTCCAGCTCGACCCTGTCGAGACCACCAAGGGCCTGATTTCCATCGTGCTCGAAGGCCTCCAAAAATAGGCCTAAACACCCGTCCAGCCTGAAACTACCGCTCCGGCCTCTTCTTCTTCACAATTGGCCCCTCATGGCGGGGAGGCTCACGGTCATCGCATTGCCGCTGCTTGTCGCGGCAATGCCCAGGGTTGCGTACGCGGCCGGCAGCAGTGACAAGAGCACGCCCGGCAACCTCGGAACCGTCGTCCTGCTCGTCATCGTCATCGGCGCAGCGTACGTGCTCGCGCACAACGTCGTCGAGCGTCTCCAACATCGGTTCCTCGTCGTCAGCGGTGCCGAGTATCTTCTGCTTGGCGTTCTGCTGGGGCCTACGTTCCCGGCGATCGACGTCTTCGTCAACCTGACCGGCATCGTGCCCATCATCGCGCTCGCGGCCGGCTGGGTCGGACTCCTCCGAGGGACGGACTTCGACTTCGCGAGCCTCCAGAGGCTCGACCCGACGACGTGGCGCATCGTGTTCCTACACCATCTGCTCCCGGGGATCGCAGTCGGACTCGGCTCGTACTACTTCTTCGCGGAATCCGGATTGGTCTACGAGTCATGGGAGTTCGGTCCCGAAGAGCGACGGACGGCGCTGCTGAGCTCCGCCGCCCTCGCTTGCTTTGCGGCAGCCGATTCGGCGGAGCCCTTCGACCTACTTTCGCGGCGCTACGAGATCAGCGGTCGACTGTCTCCGCTCCTTCGCAACGGAACTCGGCTCGGGGACATCATGGTGATCCTCGCGTTCGGGCTGATCTTCTGCGTGTTTCACGAAAGCGCAGAGGGTGCGCAGCAGTATTCGCCCTCGCTCTGGGCCTGGGTCACTGTCCTGCTCGGCTCGGCGCTCGGTTTTCTGTTTTCGCTCTTCCTGGCTGGAGACGAGTCGGACAACTCCCGGTTTTTGGCGCTGGTCGGCATCATCGCGTTCGCGTCCGGCGGAGCGTACTTCCTCGAGCTCTCGCCGCTCGCGGTGAACCTCTCGATGGGCTTCGTGCTGGTGAACTTCGCCCGCGGTGGCCATCTCCTGCACAGCACGCTCGAGTCGACAGAGCGGCCGATGGCACTCGTGCTCATGATCTTCGCAGGCGCGCTCTGGGAGCCAACCGATCTGGAGGTGACGCTGCTCGCGCTCGCCGGCTTCCTGATTTTGCGCACCTCGTTCAAGTGGCTCGCCAGCCTCATCGCATCGTGGGGAACGTCGCTCCGCAAAGATCTCTTTCGCGGACTGCTCGCCCACGGGGACGTCACCCTTGCCATGGCGGTGTCGTTCAGACTGGTCTATCAAGGGGGCGCCGCAGACCTTGCATACTCTGTGGTGCTCGGGTCGATCATCGTGAACGATCTCTTGGCACCCCGCCTGCTTCGGGGTCTCCTTGCGGATGAGGGGGAGATTCAACGCGAAATCCGCAATGACTCCCGGACGTCGATCGAGGTAACCGCGAAATGAACATCGTCATCATCGGCCTCGGAGAGGTCGGCAAGCACCTACTGAGCGTGCTCGACAAGGAAGGGCACGACATCGTCGCCGTCGACACGGACTCGAAAGCCGTTCAGTACGCTGAAGAGCACTACGACGTGGCGTCGATGGTGGGCTACGGCGCCAGCGAAACGCTCTTGAAGATCGCGGGAGTGGCCCGCGCAGACCTGGTCGCAGCCGTCACCAATCACGACGAAATGAACCTCATCGCCGCGCTGGGAGCGAAGCAGCTCGGCGCGAAGCACGTCGTTGCGCGCGTTCAGGGGACCGCGTGGTCCGAGTGGACCGAAGGGATTCGCTACGGGCTTCTCGGCGTCGACGTCGTCATCAACCCCCGCGTGCTCGTCGCGCAGGAGCTTAGTCGCATCGCACGCTCCTACGGCGCCTCGGACGTCGTCGACCTCGCGCAAGACCGCGTCGAGCTCGTTCAAATCGATCTCGAAGAGTCCCGCGTTCTCAACAAGCCACTCTCCTCGGTCGAGCTTCCTCCGCATACCCTGGTGAGCGCTGTCGTTCGCGACGGCGAGCTCTTCGTACCTGGCGGCGCGGACGTCCTCGTGAAGGGCGACCGTGTGTACCTCATCGGTCGACCGGAAGGCGTGCTGGCCGCCGAACGGCTCTTCAGCAAGGAACGGGAAGCCAAGCGTGTCTGTATCGTTGGAGGCGGCGTCGTCGGTAAGTCGCTCGCACGAGAGCTTCTTCAGCTCGGCGCCACCGTGATGATCATCGAGAGCGACCTCGCCGTCGCCGAGGAGATCAGCGCGGAGTTCCAGGGTGTCGAGGTCGTTCATGGGGACGGAACCGACGGTGCACTCCTCGAGGAGGAGGAAGTGGGCACCTACGACCTGTTCGCCGCGGTGACACGGCAGGACGAGATCAACCTCATGGCCGCACTGCTCGCACAGCGCGTCGGTTGTAAGAGAACCGCAACGATCGTTCAGCGCGCTGACTACGCGTCGATTTATCGCCAGCTCGGCGTCGACATCGTTCTGTCGCCTCGAACGGTGGCCTCCGACCAGATCTTGCGTTTCTCGCGAGGCGGCGGACTTCATAGCCTCACGGTACTCGAAGACGGCCAAGCCGAAGTCGTCGAGCTCACCGCAAGCGGCAAGTGTCGCGCAGTCAACAAGCCGCTCCATCGCATGAACCTTCCTCGCGGCGCGTTGCTGGCCGCCATCGTGCACGGCGACGACGTGATCATTCCGCGCGGCAAGGACGTGGTGCATCCGGGTGACCGCGTGATCCTCATGACGACGAAAGAGGCCCGACCTACGGTGGAACGCCTCTTTCGGCCGAGGGGTGAGTGAGCACACAAACGCGAGACTTTCGCGGCGTGATCCGTCCCGCCGGGGCGGTGGTCCTCGGACTGGGCGTCATGATCGCCCTGTGCGCCGGCGTCGGAATGGTGTGGGATGAGCTCGCGCCGGACCCTACGCGACCCCAGGGCGGCGCCGCGGCGTTGGCTCTTTCGGCCATCATCGTATCGACGCTCGGCCTCGGGGCGTTCCTGTATGGAAAACGGTTCGTGTCGGAGCGGATCAACCGGCGGGAGGCGATTCTTGCGGTCAGCGTGATCTGGGTGGCCTCGGGGATCTGTGGCGCGATCCCGTTCATCCTCGGAGCGGGCATGTCTCCGACCGACGCGTTTTTCGAATCCGTCAGCGGACTGACGACGACCGGCGCAACCGTCGTCACCCAGATCGAAAACGACCTGTCGCGACCCGTCCTGCTTTGGCGCTCCTTGATCCAGTGGCTTGGCGGAATGGGCATCGTCGTTCTTTTCGTGGCGGTGTTCCCAAACCTTGGCGCGGGCGGAAAGCACATGTTCCGCGGGGAAGTTCCAGGAACGACCGCAGAAGGTCTACGCCCAAGAATCGCCGAGACCTCGTTTGCGCTCTGGAAGCTGTACGCAGCGCTGACGCTGATCGAGGTGGCGCTCCTCAAGCTCCTCGGCCTCGACCTCTTCGATGCCGTTTGCCATGCGTTCACGACGATGTCGACGGGTGGATTTTCGACGCTCGACGCGTCGGTTGGCGGCTTTCACCGCCCGGCGGTCGAGTACGTGATCGCCGTCTTCATGCTGATCGGCAGCGTGAACTACGGTCTCTACTACGGCCTCATAAGGACCGGGAGTTGGCGTGGGCTGGTTCGAAACATCGAGTTCAGGGCGTACGTCGGAATCGTCGTTGCCGCGGTGATCGCGCTCACGGTCCTGAACCTCAGCGTACATGAGGAGCTGCTGACTTCTTTTCGATACTCGTTCTTCATGGTCGCAACCACGATCTCCTCCACGGGCTACGGAACCGACGACTACAGCGCGTATTCGCCAACCGCGCTCACCATCGTCGTGCTCTTGATGTTCGTGGGCGGGTGCGCCGGCTCGACCGCAGGCGGTATCAAGATCGAACGTGCGGTGCTGATGGGGAAGCAGGCCATCGCCCAGCTCCAGAAGAGCTTTCGCCCAGCAACGATTCAGCTCGTGCGTATGGGCAAACAAGCCGTGAGTACACAAGTTCTGTCGGATGTTGCATCGTTCTTCCTGATCTACATGGGGTGCATCGGGTTCGGGCTGTTGTTCGTCACGCTGGTCGAGGGGGTCCCAGTGCCCACCGCATTCGGAGCCATGCTGACGTGTCTCTCGAACATGGGTCCCGCGGTGTTCCATGTTGGCGCGGACAACTTCGCCGACTACTCGGCCGTGAGTAAGCTCTTCTTCGCCCTTGCGATGCTGCTCGGCCGACTCGAGTTCTTCACGCTCTTCGCCCTGCTCATACCGGGCTTCTGGAGGCGCTGATGTCGGGCGCCTACAGCATGCCCCCGCCCGGCGAAGAGAGTCACGCACGGCGACAGATCACCGTGATCGTGCTGCTGCTGTTCGGAATGGCCGCGCTCTATCAGTTCGAGCAGTTCGCCCAGCAGGAGTTCGACCCGAGCGGTATGTTGGCGTTCGGCTTCGTCGTCCTGGCCAGCTACACCATCGGCGGCCTGGTCGGGCAGATCCGACTTCCGCACATTACCGGCTATCTCGTCGCAGGCCTCGTCTTCGGTCCGTCGCTCGCGAACGCCCTCGGCCCGCTGAACCTGCCGCCGCCGTTCGACAAAGGCATACTCAACGACGACGTCATCGAGCAGCTGAGTCTCCTCGACACGCTGGCGCTGGCGCTGATCGCTCTCACCGCCGGCGGTGAGCTCAAGCTCGAAGGCCTGAAGAAGGGCTTCCGCGTCATCAGCTCCATTCTGCTTTCCCAGCTCGTCACAATCGGCGCGCTGATGACCGGATTTTTCTGGCTGATCTCGGGAGCGGTGCCCTTCATCGCGCTGCCGGGCATCGAGGGCCTTCCGATGATGGCGGCCCTTGCGGTGGGCGGCATGGTTGCGTCGGTCTCGCTCGCGACGTCTCCGGCCGCGACGATCGCCGTCATCATGGAGTCGCGGTCCGAGGGCCCGATGACTCGAAACGTTCTCTCCGTCGTGGTGTTGAAGGACGTGATCGTCGTCGTCGCGTTCGCCGTGGCACAGGTGGTGGTCGCGCAGCAGATCGGCATGGGTGCGATCGAGGGGGGCATCTGGGCCTATCTCCTCAATCACATCGTCCTTTCGATCGTGTTCGGAGCCTTCGTCGTCGGCGGCCTGATGGCTCTCTACATCCGATACATCAACCAGGAGCTCCTGGTCTTCATCGTCGGCGTCGTCTACCTGGTCTCGTTCATTAGTGACCAGCTCGAGTGGGATCCGGTCCTCGTCTTCCTCGCTGCCGGTTTTGGCGTCGCGAACTTCTCGAAGACGGGGCACACCCTCATCCATACGGTCGAGCGATTGTCGCTTCCGGTCTACGTCGTCTTCTTCACGCTCGCAGGAGCCAAGCTCCACCTCGAACAGCTTCAACAGGTGGCGCTTTTCGCCATCGCCCTAGTGGCGGTCCGCGTGTTCGCCATCTACTCGGGCACTGCCCTTGGCGCTCGAATCAGCAAAGCCGACGAGGGCACACGGGCATTCGGCTGGATGGGCTTCGTGTCGCAGGCCGGTGTGTCCATTCTACTCGCGGCGATCATCGGAAACTCCTTCGGGGAGCTCGGACGGTCCCTCGAAACGCTGATCATCGGCGGGGTCGCCATCAACGAGCTCATCGGCCCGGTCCTGTTCAAGATGGGCCTCGGTCTGGCGGGCGAAACCAGCGGCATGCGCACTTCCCTTGCACCGACGCGGCACCTGTCGGTAAAGCCGCCTTCGATCAAACCCGAAGGGGATGACGGCCCTTCGCAGCAGCTCGAGCCTTGGCCCGAGCACGTCGGTGCGAAAGACCTATGGGGGGAGCCGCTCGAAACCAAGAGCGCCGAGCTCAGCTCGCGGATGCAAGACCTTGGCGGCGACCTGCAGAGCATCGTCCGTGAAGTCTCGACCGGACCGCTGCGGGACTTTCAGATCGACGCGGGTAAGTATCTTCGGGACCTTCGCCGCGAGTTCCTGCGTCAGCATCGACGGCTCACGGTTCAGGCGCGAGCGGAGGATGGCGTCGAGCGGGACGAGCTCGTGACGATGCTTCGCGCGGCCCAGTCGGAGCTCGCCGCCCACTGGCGAGGCATCGTGCTTGGCCGATCGGTGACGCTATCGAAGCAGACGTGGACGCCGGAAAGCATTCTCAACAGCGTGGACTCCGTCGTCGACGAGCTTCCCGAGATCGTCGTCGCGCCCTACGAGGACGTCTCCTACGAGTCGAAGGATGACGACTCCCTTTGGAAGCGTATCCAGCGTCAATGGCTCCGCACTCGACGAGGCTGGCGAAAGGCCTTCGGTCAGAGTCCGCCGACTCGCGACGTCCGCCTGAAGGCGCTCGGCCGATACCAACTGTCGTACGAGGCTCCCACACGCTTCGAGGCTCTGGCCGCGCTTTTCGTCGAAGCCGACCGTCACATGGCGGCGCGCACTCGGAGCCTGTTCGACGGCGTCATCGCGGGCTACGACGACGTCGTCGACGTGTGCGGCGACCCGGACGCCGATCTTGAACGGAACCTCGTTCGGCTGCGTCACGAGGTCGAGGAAGAGCTCGCACTAGCGCTCGACGAGGTCGTCCGAATCACGGCGGATGGAACGCACCGAGCCGCAAGCGCGGTCGCCCTTGGTTACGTGCACATGAAGGAGGATCTGCCGACCTTCTGCACGCTCGACCTCCCTTCGAGTGCGCGTCGAACGAGCCGGCGGTTTGCGAACCGGATGCGCGCAATCGAAACCCTCACGAAGGACGTCGCGAACCTCCGAAAAGCGAGCTCTGCGGAGTACTCGTCCCTCGCGATGGAGCTCGAGCTCCTCGGGCTCGAAGCGCGCATCAAGGACAACGTCTCCGAGTACGTCTCGAGGTTGACCAACACCGTCAATCGGCGAGCCGCCTCTCAGGTCACACGAGTGAGCGAGACCCTCCAAAAGACGCTCACCGAGCTCAACGAGCAGCTCGAAACCGAGCAGTCCGGCGAACAGCTCGCGGCCGCGCTCCGGAGCTCCACCGAAGCGACGAGCAAGGCCACGGGCGAGGCGGCGCGCGTCACCAACGAGCTCTATCAGGACCTCAGCGACGACACGAAGATCGCACCCCTGCTCGACACGTTGGTCGAGGCTTGTCGCGGGCTCACGCCGCGCTATCGCGTCACGGTTGGCCAGCAACAGACCGGCGAGTGGCGCCTCCCCGCTGCGCTCCCCGAGGTCGAGGTGCCATTCCGTGAAGTCGTCCTGACCTACATCGACAGTCGTGTGGCGCCCAAGATGCTGGCGAGCCGCCGAGAGCTCGCAGAGCGAGTCCAGCCGCTTGCCAACCTGCTCCAGGAGCTAGAGCGCGTGGTCGCGTTCAACGTGGAGCTCGCGACGGCGGAGCTCGAAATCGTCCACGACGAACCGGTCCCGGAAGAGATGCACTCGCTTCTTCGGGACATGGTCTACGGCCAGCTCGAACGAAGCTACAACGCGCTCGAAGAGATCCGCGTCGAGTCGAAGGGCTGGCCCGACGTCATCGCTTCCGAGATGCAGGACGCCGCGCTCGGGACGCTCGAAACACTGCGCTCCGAGCTAGCCGAGGGCGAGTTCAGCCGCTCGAGGCTCGAGGCGATGCGGCGTGCGGCAAGCGGCCTTCGCATGATCGAAGAGGCGGACAAGCCGCCACGAGTCGAGCGGATCAAGTCTCAAGGTCGCAACGCGATGCGAGCCCTCTTCGGTGAGGAACGGCTCGAACGCTGGGCCGACCGACTCGGAATCACCGGTCCGCTGCCCACGGACGCGCTCACCGCCGGAAGCTTCGCGGCTCCGGACGTCGGCGCGGACCTTCCGCTGGTCTATCGACGACTGTTCGCCGCAGACACCATGGAAGCCGGGGACGTTCTCACTGGCCGAGACGAGGAGATTCGACGTGCGGAAGCGGTCCTGTCGAGCGAGCTTCGAGGCCGTCTCCGTTCGGTCGCCCTCATCGGCGTAGACGGGGTTGGGAAGGCCGCCGTCTCGAGCGCCATCGTGCGAAGCCGCCGATGGAAGAACGTCAAGCGCGTCGTCTTCACGGGCCCCGTCAGCGTCGCAGACGTGGACGCGATCTTCCAAGATACGCCCGAGGGACAGCTCGTGGTTGTCGACGGGCTCCACTGGATGCTTTCCATGGCGCCTGGAGGCTTCGAACCGCTTCGGCGTTTCGTCAAAGGGATCATCGAGGAAGGCGGCCGCCGCCGCTGGCTTACCCATGGTGCGGTACTGTTCTGGAACTTCGCCTCCACGGTCGCGCCGCTACGGGACGCCTTCCCAGAGGTCATTCGACTCGATCCGCTGAACGAGCAGGAGCTTCAGGCCGCCGTGATCGCACGCCATAGGCTGAGCGGATTCGAGCACTCGTTCGACCGCGGGGACGGCTCGCCGATCGAGGGACTCTTCGCTCGAAGCGCGAGCCGCATCCGGCGACCCTACGACCAGTACTTCCACGAGCTGCACGAGGCGACAGGCGGACTCGTGAGGGACGCGCTCCGACTATGGCTGGCGTCGATCCGCGACATCCAGGACGAGATCGTGCACGTGGGCCCGATTCCCGCGTCCCCGTACACACGGATTCGCCGCCTCCCAGACGACATCCTCGTCAATCTCTATCAGATCGCGCGTGAGGGCTGGATGGACGCGGCGGGACAGGCGCGGCTGTTCCGCCTCGACGAGAACACGGCGCAGGCGCAGCTGAGCCGTCTCGCTCACCTCGGATTGCTCGAGGAGCGTGAAGGGTCGTTCGTCATCGCGGTGCACCTGCGCGGCGCCCTCGGTCGTGTCTTCGCTGAGAGGGGCTGGGTGATCTGATGCGACGCGCCATTTTCGCATCGATGGTGGCACTCGCCGTGCTCGTGACCGGCCCCGTGGGCGCTCAGCTCCTCGATCTCCCCGAGCCGCGCTCTGAGCCTGAACCTGAACCCAAGAAGCGGCCCGCGGAGCGTGAGAGGCCTGCGAAGCGCGAGAAGCCGGCGACGCGCAAGAAGCCCGCGGCAAAGGAAGCCAAGCCCGAGGTCGAAACGCCGATCGCGACGCCTCCCCGAGCCCCGCCGGACCCCGTCCTACCGGACGGCGCGCCGACGGAGGAGCCTCTGGACGAGGCGCCCCAAGACCGGAACCCGCTGCTCGTTCTCTTTCTCACCCTGATTGGGATTGGCGTTGCCCTTCTTGCGGTTGAACGCGCGCGAAGCTGGGTCTCCGCCAACGTAGCGCTCCATCGCGGCCTAGGGCTGATCGTCTTGCTGCTTCGGCTCGGTGGCGTCGGCGTCATCGTCGGCATCATCTATCGACTGGTTCCCGAAGGACGGGACTGGATCCTTGGGCTGCTGGTCGCGCTTGCGCTCGTCATCGGTTGGTCGATTCGCGATCTCTTCGCCGACGTGATCGCAGGGGGAGTGCTCGCGGCAGAGCGCCGCGTGAAGAAGGGCGTTTGGGTCTCGGGGGACGGATTTCAGGGAACGGTGGAAGGCCGCACGCTGCGCGCGACGTGGCTTCGCGACGGGCAGGGACACCGCCTGACGGTTCCCAACCGAGCCATGGTCGGTGCGCCGATGGTCTACGACGCAGGGGTCGACGCCGAGCACGAGGTCGTCGTCCGACTCGAAGGCTACCAGGACGCGGGCAAAGTCCGCATGGCGCTCACCGACGCCATTCTGAGCTCACCATGGGTGCTCGCCGGCGCAAACCCGGTCGTTCTTCGGGACCCGGCCGACCCGGTCGTATGGCGTGTTCGCACGAAGCTGCTCGAGCCTCGCTTCTCCGTGCACTTCGAAGGGGAGCTCTTGGAGCGGGTCGAAGACCTGCTTCGCTACGACCCCGACGACGAGGACACGAGTCCGGGAACCACCGAGGCGCCCGACTCAGCCGATCCAGTCCCGTAGCTCGCCGCTCACGACACGAGGTGCTTGCTGAAGCTCTTCGATGGTGCGAGCGCCGCAGAGCAGCATGATTGAGCGCAGCTCGCGTTCGATCCGCAACAAGAAGCTCCGAGCACCCTCTTCACCACCTTCGAGAAAGGCTTGGTAGACGTTGCGCGCGATCCCCGCGCAGCTCGCGCCGAGTGCGATGGAGCGCGCGACGTCCATCCCGTGTCGAATGCCACCGGTTGCGATCGTTGTCATCCCGGCCTCGACGCAGTAGTGCACGGACGCCGCCGTCGGAATGCCCCAATCCCAAAGGGCTTCGCCGAGCGCACGACCCTCGCCCTCCGCCCGAAGCGTCTCGACGCCAACCCACGACGTCCCACCCGCACCCGACGTATCCGCATGCCGAATGCCGATGCTTCGAAGCTTGGTCGCCACTTCCCGACTGATGCCATTGCCGGTTTCCTTCGCGATGACGGGCACCTCGAGCTCTGCCCAGAGGCGCTGAAAGGTCTGCAGCCCAGCGGTGAAATCGCGATCGCCCTCAGGCTGCACGAGCTCCATCGCAGGGTTCATGTGGACGCACAGCGCATCGGCGCCGACGGCTTCGACCATGTCGGCGACTTCCTGGGTGGTCATATCCCGAGCTTGAACGACGCCAACGTTCCCAAACAGAAGCGCATCCGGCGCGCGCTTTCTCACCTGGTACGTCCAGCTGGTTTCGGGGCGCTTCTGCATGGCCCGCTGGCTCCCAAGCCCGAAACCGTATCCAAGTTCGTTCGCGATGGCGGCGAGAGCCTGATTGATCTCGGCCGCGCGCTCATGCCCGCCGGTCATCGCCGCGATCACCAAAGGTGCGCGAAGCTCCTTCCCGAGAAGCCGAACTCGAGTATCGATGTTGTCGTAACTGGTCTCAGGCAGTGACTGATGAACGAGCCGAACGCACTCGAGAAGCGTGGTTCGCTTACGGAAGGCAACCTCATCCGTCGCACACAGATCGAGGTGGTCTGCCTTTCTTTGCTCGATGTTGGAGCTCATTCGCAATGCTTGCTCGGCAGGGCGCTGCCGTGTACGTAGCTCGCAATAAGGACACTCCCAGGGTGACGCAAGGGCAAATCAATCTCGAGGCTTGGATGGAGGAAATACGGCTTCACGTCGATGACCGCCTCCGCGGTTTCTTCGTCGAGAAGCTCTCCGAGGCGAGAGATCTGTCGCCATTGGCAAGTGAGCTCGTCACCGAGGTCAGAGACTTGACGATGCGCGGAGGGAAGCGACTGCGTCCGATCGTGACGGCCGCTGGCTATCGTGCGGTGCATGGACCAGGACCCGTCACGGCTACCGTCCAGGTCGGCGCCGCGCTCGAGCTGCTGCAAACGTACCTTTTGATCCACGACGATTGGATGGATGAAGATGACGAGCGGCGGGGTGGCCCCGCGGTCCACTACGTGTTCCAGCGCCGCCATGGGAACGACCACCTCGGGGCAAGCCTCGGAATCCTCGCAGGCGACCTCGCTTCGACGTTTAGCTGGGAGCTCTTTGCGGACAGTGAGTTTCCAGACGGGCGACGCGCCGCGGCCCTCCGACTCTTCGTCCGTATTCAGAAAGAAGTCTTCGCCGGTCAGCAGCTCGATCTCATGGCAAACGACGATGTCGAGCGCATGCACGACCTCAAGACCGGCAGCTACACGACTCGCGGCCCCGCGGAGCTCGGCGGACTCTTGGCGGGCGGCGATGCCGAGGCCATGCGTTCGCTCCGAAACTGGTCGGGGCCGCTCGGGATCGCATTCCAGCTGCGCGACGACCTGCTGAGCACCTTCGGCGACGCTCGCGAGACGGGGAAGCCTGGCGACGACCTTCGACATGGCAAGAACAACGCAGTGGTGGCCGCGTTCCGAAACCTCGGACCAAGCCACGCCGAGAAGGCGGCCGTGAAAGCGGTGTGGGGAAACGCAGGAGCCAACGAGGACCTGGTTCGCGCCGCCGCCGATGCGCTTTCCGAGGCAAGGGGCTCGGTCGAGCGCCGCCTTGCTTTTCTGACCGACGAAGCGAGATCCGCGATCGCAGCCAGTCGCTTCGACGTCGACGCAAAGGGGCTGCTCGAAGACGTCACACGAAGGCTAACGGACCGAGGGAGCTGATGGGCTTCGGTCGAGGCAAGGTGATCTTGTTCGGCGAACATGCCGTCGTTCACGGCTACCCTGCCATCGCCGCGGGAATCGAACGGGGAGTCCACGCAGAGGCACGGGAGAGCGACCGTGACCTGCTGCGCATCGCGCCTTGGGACCTCGAGCTCGAGCCGGACCCGGACGCCGAAGAGCCCCTCCAGCGTGCGTTTGCCGTCGTTCTCGAGGCCTATGGAGCACGGCCACCTGTCGAGGTCGAAGCGCGAGCAGAGCTCCCCGCCGGAGCAGGCCTCGGCTGCTCGGCCGCCATCGGCGTCGCTGTTCTAGATGCGATCGACGAGGCACTGAACCAACGGAGGTCCCGGGAGGCTCTCGGGAAGGCCGCGCTTGCGTGGGAAAAGGTCTTCCACGGGAACCCGTCCGGCGTCGACAACACGATGTCTGCGGTAGGAGGCATCGCGCTCTTCCGTCGCGGTGAAGCCCTCGAACCGCTTCGCGCCAATCGGCCTCTGCATCTTGCGATCGGTCACAGCGGGGAATCCTCGAGCACCAAGGAGATGGTCGCGTCGGTTCGCCGTCAGCTCGAACAAGACCCTCAGCGCGTCACGCAGACGTTCGAAGGCGTCGAGACCTTGGTTCGAAACGCAAAGCTCGCCATCGAGGCCGGCGACCTCGTTGCCCTTGGGCAGCTCCTCGACCTCAACCACACCCTGCTCTCTTCGCTGATGCTCTGCACGACGAAACTCGATTCGATGTGTCAGGCGGCTCGAGAAGCGGGCGCGCTAGGCGCAAAGATGACCGGTGCAGGAGGAGGCGGGTGCATGCTTGCGCTTGCTCCGAAGCGGGAGGAAGCCGAACGTCTCTGTGGCGTGCTCGGTCCGAGCTCGTTCGTCGCTGAGGTGAGCGTATGACCGAGCCGCCGATGGAAGCGCGCGCGCGCGCGTGCGCCAACATCGCCCTCGCCAAGTACTGGGGGAAGGCCGATGTACGCCGGAACGTCCCCGCCGTTCCGAGCATCTCGATGACGCTCGACCAGCTGGTCACGGAAACCAAGGTGCGTTTCGACCCCTCGCTCGACAAAGACGCGGTTCGTCTCGACGGTCGCCGAGCAAGCACGGAAGAAGCGGCGCGGGTCGTGGCAATGCTCGACCGCATCCGACGCGATGCTGGCGTTCGCACGTATGCGCGAGTCAGCAGCCACAACCACTTCCCGACGGCTGCGGGCCTCGCGTCGAGCGCGTCTGGCTTTGCCGCACTCGCGGCCGCCGCGTCGGCTGCGATTGGTGCGCGTCGGAGCGATCGTAAGCTCAGCGCTCTGGCGCGGCAGTCGAGCGCGTCCGCCGCCCGCTCCGTGTACGGCGGTTTCGTCGAGCTTCCCGCGGGGAAGCGAGGGGATGCAGACCTCTCGGCGCGCCCCCTCGCACCGGCAAATCACTGGAATCTGCGTCTGATCGTCGCGCAAACCGTGCCCGGCCCGAAGAAGGTGGGTTCGACCGAGGGAATGGAGCGATCGCGGAAGACGTCACCCTTTTATTCGACGTGGCTCGAGCGCGCGCCCAAGTGGGCCCGCGTGATCAAGCGCGCGATCAAAGACCGAGACCTACAGTCGCTTGGGAACGCCATGGAGCAGAGCACGCTTGCGTTCCACTGCTGCGCGATCACGTCGGACCCGCCGATCTTCTACTGGGCGCCCGAAACGCTTACGGTGCTCGACACCGTCCGCGGGCTCAGGGACCGAGGAATCTCTGCGTGGGCCACGATGGATGCCGGGCCTCACGTGAAGACCCTCTGCGACGCAACCGACGCGGCCCGCGTCCGTCAGGCGCTCGAGCGCACAACCGGTGTGACGCGAACGTGGATCACCAAGCCCGGTCCCGGCGTCGAGGTCACGCTGTGATTCGGGTGGGCGCAAGCGCTCCGGGGAAGGCGCTGCTGTGCGGCGAGTACGCGGTGCTCGACGGAGCTCCCGCGGTCGTAGCCGCGGTTGGTCGCCGAGCGATCGCACGATGGTCGGATGGCCCCGAGGCAATGTCCCCCGAAGTCGCCGCAACGCTCGAGCGCGCTTGCGCCCTCCTCGGCGACGTCCCGGGTTCGCTGACGATCGACGCGACCGAGCTGCGGCGCGACGACGTGAAGCTTGGTCTCGGCTCATCGGCCGCCGGCGCCGCAGCAAGCGCGGCGGCGGTGTTCGCAAGTCATGGCGAAGACCTGCGCGACGAGAGCGTTCGCAGCCGGGTCTTCGAGTGCGCTCTCGCCGGGCACGAGGCCGTGGCGCCTAGCGGAAGCGGCGTCGACGTCGTGGCTTCCACCTTTGGAGGGTTTCGTCGGTTCGGCCGTGACCCCGAGATCCGCTCGCGAGCTCTATCGATTCCCGACGGCCTTCACGTGCGCCTCGTCTGGACGGGGCATGCGGCTCGAACGAGCGATCTCGTGGCCAAGGTCCGAAGGCTCGAGGGCACCCATCCAAAGCTCTTCGGAGCCACGATGGGCACGCTCGCTCGGCTCGCCGAGGAGTTCGCGGACGCGTTCGAACGAGGAAACACCTCGGACGTCGTCGAGCTCGCTGGCAAGTACGGAGCGGCCATGGGCAACCTCGGGAACGCCGCCTCGGCACCCATCGTCGAAGAGCGCCTCGCTCATGCGGCTCGGCTTGCGAAGGTGCACGGAGGCGCCGCCAAACCCTGCGGCGCTGGCGGTGGAGACGTCGCGATCTCGTTCTTCGCAGACGCCCAGGCGGCAAACGCTTTCGAGCTGGCCTGCGGGACCGAAGGGTTGCATCCTATCGACGTCTCGTTCGGAGAGGCGGGCGTGCAAGCGCAGTAACCATACGAACCGATGCTCGTTAATCTCTACATTCTTTCGCTCGTTCTTGGAGCCGTCCTGCTGGTCGTGGCCCTCTTTTTCTCGGGCTCGCGAACCGACGCCGACGATCAAACCCGAGCACACGACGACACCACTCGTCCGAGCGAGTTCGGCCAGCTCGACGGAGTGAGCGGCGACGACTTCGTGGTCCGCATGATTCGCTCGCGCCGCTTCTGGACCTTCTTCGTCTCGTTTTTCGGGATGACCGGACTCGTTCTCGACGGACTGGACCTGATGTCCCCGATCGTTTCTCTCGTCGTCGCAATCGTGGTCGGCGCCGTTGCGGGAGCCGGCGCATCCGCTGCCGTGCGCATCGGCTCTAGCTAGGTGCCGTAGGCGGCCGCTTTAGCTTCGAGCCGGTCGATGACGATCGCCGAGAGGTCCTCGCCGGTGAGACGAGACATCTGCTGGATGAGCGTCGGACTCGTGACGTTCACCTCGATCAGCTTGCCGCCAATGACGTCGAGGCCGACGAAGAACAGCCCGTCCGCAAGCAGGCGCGGCCGCATGGTTTCGATGATGACCTCGTCCGAAGGCGAGATCGACGCGGGCGCCGCCGAGCCGCCAACGTGCACATTGCTCCGAATGTCCCCTTTGCTGGGCACTCGCCCGACCACTCCGAGGAGCTCGCCGTCCACTAGGAGAATCCTCTTGTCGCCCTCCTCGTAGATCTCCGGGACGAGCGCCTGCACGATCGCGTTCCGACTTTCCAAGTGGGTCACGGACTCGATCAGAGCGTTGATGTTGCTGTCTCCTTCAGCGAGTAGAAACACGCCTTCGCCGCCATGTCCGTCGATCGGCTTGAGCACCGCCTTGCCACCGACTTCCCCCACGAAACGCAGTATCTCGTCCTTGTGGCTCGTGACGATGGTCGGCGGACAGAGCTCGGAGAACTGATGCGCGTACAGCTTTTCGTTCGCCTCTCGAAGCCCGCGGGGGCTGTTGACGACGAGCGTGCGACCCTCGAGATGATCGAGAACGAGCGTCAACCAGAGATACGCGTCGGTGAACGGCGGGTCCTGTCGAATGAACACGGCGTCGACGTCGGCGAGGTCGATGTCCTCAGCGTCCGCCAACGTAATCGGCGCCGAGGGGTCTCGCTGCATCGTCGCCTGCCGTACCCGAGCGACGACGCTGCGACCTCGGAGGCCGACATCGCTCGGAAGGCAGTGGTCCACGCGATGCCCGCGGGACTGCGCCTCGAGCATGAGCGCGAAGCTCGTATCCTCGTCGACGAGAACGGTGGAGACGGGATCCATGACGAAGACGAATCGCATGACGCTTGGCGGTAGCATCCCCGCCGGATCGGAGGCAAGGTGCACGCCATGAAGCGCTTTGTTCTCACGCTCTGCTGCGTGGTTTCGCTCGCCCTGGCCGTCGGGGCCGCGGCCGAGGATTCGTCCCAATACGGCGGCGTCTTCAGGACGGACGCGGTTGCCTCGGACCACTTCGAGGCGTCCAAAGCAGGTGCCGAGGTGCTTGCAGCGGGCGGGAACGCCGCGGACGCGGCTGCCGCAACGATGCTTGCCCTCGGGGTCGTCAATCCCGCGAGCAGCGGGCTCGGTGGGGGCGGTTTCGCCCTGTACTACGACGCAGTGACGGGATCGCTCACCTTCCTCGACTTCCGCGAGCGCGCCCCTCGAGCCGCGGATGCGAAGATGTTCGACGTCGAGGGCGCCGGCGCGGAGGGTCCCGCGAGCGCGCCGTCCCAGCTGGGCGGATTGGCGGCCGGGGTCCCAGGAGAGCCGGCCGGCATCGAGGCTCTGGTTAGGCGCTTCGGAAACCTAAAGCTTGCCCAAGTGGTCGCGCCGGCGCTCCGCCTGGCGGAGAACGGCTTCGCGGTGAGCGAGGCGCTCGCGCGCATGGGCGAGTACTTCTCCGGACAGCTGGCCAAGGACGGCGTCATGTCCACGTGGAACCTCGAGGCGGGAGCGATTCTCAAACGCCCCGCACTTGCCCGCGTGCTCCGGGCGTTTTCCGACGGTGGAGCCCGCGTATTCTACGGAGGAGTCATCGGGCGCGAAATGGTCCAACAGGTTCAAGCACACGGCGGTGTGATGACGCTCGACGATCTCTATGCCTACAAGGTCCGCGCCCGTACACCGCTGAGCGTCGACGCCTTCGGCTATCGATGGGTCACCGCGCCGCCGCCGAGCGCCGGAGGCTTCACCATGATTCAGAGCCTTTCGATTCTCGAACGTGTCGCCGGGAACAACCCCGCCGTCGGCGCGGCTTTTCTCCATGCACTGGCGGAATCCTGGAAAGGCCCGTTCCTCGATCGGCAGCGGTACTTCGGCGATCCCGACTACGTCATCCTGCCCCTCGATTCGATGATGGACGCCACGCGTATCGACCAGCGCGCAGAGCTCGCGTCTCAAGAGCAAGCGCAGCCAGCGGAGAAGTACGACGTACCGCTCCGCTACACCCCGCGACCTACGGTCACTCCGGACAACTCGGGCACCTCGCACCTCTGCGTCGTCGACTCCGAAGGCAATGTCGCTTCGGTTACGACGACGGTGAACCTGCCGTTTGGCGCTCGTTTCACCGCAGCCGGCGTGGTCATGAACGATGAGATGGACGACTTTTCGCGAGGCGCGGGCAAAGCCAACGCCTTCGGGCTGGTGGGCGGGAGCCGGAATCTACCGGGGCCTTGGAAGCGACCCGTGTCGACCATGTCGCCCACGATCGTCTTCAAGGGAGGCGACCCCGTGCTCTGCGTCGGCGCCTCGGGCGGGAGCCGCATCGTGACAGCAACCGAACAGGTCGCACTGAACGTGCTGGTGCACGGGATGTCCCCGCTCGACGCGGTTTCGGCGCCGCGCATTCACCATCAAGGCACTCCCGCTGCGCTTCGCGTCGAGAAGATGGTTCCGCTCCCAGCAGACCTGGTCGCGGAGCTCGAAGCGCGCGGCCATACGATCGAGCCAATCAACAACGTGGCGAACGTGCAGGCGATCGAGATCGCCCGCGACGATGGCGACGTGACGCTGCGCGCAGCAAGCGACCCACGCAAAGGCGGGCGCCCGGCGGGTCGCTAGCGGAAGTCCGCGAGGTACTCGTTCACGAGCGCCGCGTTCTTCGCGTATTGCTCGCGAGTGGAGCTCGCCAAGTAGCTTTCGATCACCCTGCTTAGTCCGAGCACATCTGCACTGATCTCCAGAGACACCTTGCGTTCGCATTGATTCTCGGAGTGCCCCTCGACAACGACGGACCCGACCGCGCGAATACGGTCAGGCATCGCCGAAGGAATCACCCGGAACTGATAGCACTCGGTGACGGGATCGTACGTTCCCTCTTCGGTGTAGCTGAACCGCTCTCCAAACACTTGCGCCAACGGCCCCGGCATCTGATGGCCGGGCCACACCCGCGCCTTTCGGTAGCCACGCTGGTCGTTCCACTCGAGCAGCTCGTACCCGAAGCCGAGCCCATCGTAGAGGAAGCGGTTGAAGTCTTCGCTTCGAAAGATTCGGTCCCAAAACTCCTGTTGGGAGCAGTCCAGCAGCTGCCGGATCGCGAACGATTTCGGCATCAGTCTATTCCGTAATCTGAACTAAGACGACGGTGACGTTGTCTTCGCCGCCGTTCTGGTTGGCTTCGCTTACCAAAGCACGGGCCGCCCACTCGATGTCCCCAGCGGCACCGTCGATGATCTCGAGAATGCGTTCGTCCGCCACCATGCCGTTGAGACCGTCTGAGCAAAGCACGAAGAGATCGCCTGGACGGACGGCCTCGTGGACCACATCGACGGCAACGGCTTCCTGCATGCCGAGCGCACGCGTGATGACGTTGCTCGGAAGCCGCTCCTTTTGAGCGTCGGTCAGGTTCGGCATGACGAGAAGATAGTCGTTGAGGAGCGAGTGGTCGCGCGTGAGCTGCATCAGTTTGCCGTCGCGTACACGATACGCGCGGCTATCGCCGACGTGCGCGATGTTGATCTTTCGCTCGCTGCGATTGAAGAGGGCGCAGACGATGGTCGTGCCCATGCCCTGAACGGAGCGGTTTGAAAGAGACGCCTGAAAGATGCGCTGGTTGGCGAGCTTCACGGCCGATACGAGACGCGCCTGGGCCGGCGTGAGCTTGGCGCCGTCGACGCCATTGTCTCCGGGCCATGCCTCGCCATCGACGTCGGGCGCGTCGAAGAATGCTTTGACTTCTTGAGTTGCCATGCGGCTCGCGATGTCCCCCGCGCGGTGGCCACCCATGCCGTCTGCAACCACGAACAAACGATGTTCGGAAACGATGCAGAAGCTGTCTTCATTGTGCTCTCGTTGAAGACCGACATCGGAGAGCCCTGACGCAATGAAATTCATCCGTGTCCACACAGCCGGCGAAATCCGGTCCCCTGTCTTGGACTCCCGCTCCCGAGCAGGCAACCCAAATCGACGAGATTCAGTCTGCGGAGACCCGGTTCCGCGCGCAAATCAGGGACTTACGAAGCGAGGAAGGACGGGCCAACCAAACGAAGGATCGTCGAGA
Organism: uncultured Myxococcales bacterium; assembly: GCA_965601515.1. Classification (GTDB taxonomy): domain Bacteria; phylum Myxococcota_A; class Polyangia; order Polyangiales; family Houyiibacteriaceae; genus SG8-38. Next base: position 25,635 of record CBFCWN010000009.1, read on the forward strand.
TAGCTGTAGCGCGCGTAGTGCGTCGTCACTCGTCGAACGTAGTTGCGCGTCTCGTTGAACGGAATGCGCTCGACGAATCGATCGAGCTCCATCCTGCCGCTCTCGGAAAGCCAGCGCCGAACGCGCTTCTTTCCCGCATTGTACGCGGCGATGCTGAGCGGATAGACGTCGCCGAACTGTTTCGCGAGCGCACTCATCTCGCGCAGGCCGAGCTCGATGTTGACCTCGGGCGACTGAAGTTGCCGCCGACTGACCGGCTTCGCTTCCATCTTCGCAGCCAGCTCCGGCATCACCTGCATGAGACCTACGGCACCCGCGCGACTGATCACCTCGGGCTGAAAGCCGCTCTCCTGGCGCATCGTCGCGTAGACGAGCGCGCGCGGCAGCTCGCCCCGGTGCTCGTCCACCGAGTCGAGCCATGGCATTGGATAGGCCGCGTCCCACCACCAGCGCTCCTCGGCTGGGTCGCTCTTTAGAAACGCGGACTTCTTCCGGGAGACGCGCACGGCTTCACGATAGGCACCGGCATCGCGGTAGAGCTGCGTCAGGGCGGGCAATCGTTCCGACTTTGGGAGACCCGCCACCAACTCCGACTCGTGTTTCGTGAGCCAGACGATCCCTTCGCTGTCGAGGCCGATCGAGCGGTACGTGAGGAACGTCTCCGGAAGCGGAAGGCGCGAGTCGGGAACCGCGACCGTGCTGAACGAGGAGGCGTCATCGAATGGCGCAGGCGGTTCCACCTTGAGCCGACGAAGCCGCTGAGCGGCCAGCACCGCATACCAGTGGAGGGGTTCGACCTCGATCGCCTTTTTGTACGCATCGATCGCTTTCGGGCCTCGTCGGTAGGAGCGACCCAGCCAGTAATAGCCTCTCGCGCGGTCCATCCCGGTCGTCGCGAGCTTCTCGTACTGAGTGAGAAAGCGGACCGCGCGGGAGTAGCGACCGGTCTCGAAGGCCCGGAATCCAAGCTCCCAAAGAGCGGATCGCCGCCATCGTCCGCGAACCTGTTTTCTCCCGGTCACGAGCTGCTGCATGTGAGCTTCGCCTTTGCTCCAGCCGAGCCGCATCTCGAGCCAGGCTGCGAGAAAACGTGCCTCCGGCGCGCGTTTGCTCCGCGGATAGCGAACGGCGAACCGTCTGTATGCTCGAATCGCGCGCGCGTCCTTGTCCGCCCGTGACAGCGCGCGCGCCGAATGAAACGCGTCCTCGACCTCGCGGGGACCTCCGAGCTGAGACGACTCGTAAAGCACGCGTGCCGCATCGAGGTAGCGGGTGCGCATCCGGAAGAGCGCCATTCCGTACGTGTGGTGCCAACGCCGGTTGAGCGCGAGGTCGTCGAGATCCTTCCGCGGGTCGATCGACTCGAGCTCCTTCACCGCCTGCTCGAAGCGGCGCGCCGACATGAGCGCGGAAGCCCGATCGATTCGGTCTTCGATCGACGGCGCGGCGCGCTCCTCGAGCCGGCTCGCAATCGAACGCTCCTTCGAAATGACCGCGCTCTTCCACGCTTCGAGTGCGGCCTCTCTCGCATCGTCGGGACGCTCGAGGGTCACGTATGCATCGGAGAGAGTGGCAAGGAGGGACACACGATTCGGGAGCCCACCTTTGGCTCGGGTCAGTCGAGAGAGCTCCGAGGCCGCCGTTTCGATTTCGCCGAGCCGAAGCGCACAGTCCGCGGCGACCGCTCGGTCGGCACGGGTGGTCTTCACCTCCGACGAGGCAGATCCAAGAAGAATCTCGCGCGCCTCGTCGCAGTCGCCGCAGCGAGCCGCGGCCCGGCCCGAGCGTCGGCGCGCATCGGCCTGCATCGCGTCCGGAAGGTCGCGAAACCGTTGGGAGAGCAACTCCATCGCATCGCAGGGGCGTCCCCGCTCCAGCATGAGCCGACCCTCGAGATAGCGAACGCGGTCCTCGGAACGAGTCGCCTTCGGCATCGCCTCGATCGCCTGGAGGGCCTTCTGACTGTCACCGGCCCTGACGAACGATGCAACCTGGTCGAGGGCTTCATCTGCCAGCGCGCCCGCGCAGAGAAGCCAACACGTCACCACCCCCAGCGTGAAACGTCGCAATGTTCGACGAATCTAACACCGAACGCGAGGAAGGCAGAGCGATTGGCGATCGCCTCGGGCGTCCCGTATGCTCCGCCGCTGACGATGAGAATCGCAATGCTTTCATTGGTGGCGCTCGTGGCGGCGACGGGGTGCCGAATGAACATCGGGGACGGGTGCGGAAACTCCACCGACTGTTCGGTGACGGGCGAGCGCCAGTGCGACCTGGCCCAGCCCGGAGGCTACTGCACCGTCTTCTCCTGCGATCCCGACACCTGCCCACAGGGAGCGTGCGTCGAGTGGCGTTTCGTTCCGAGCCGCACGGCCGAGACCTGGTGCATGAAGACCTGCGACGACGACGGCTGGTGCCGAAACGAGTACTGGTGCGTTTTTCCGAGCGAAATCAACCAGCAGGGCGAGTACGAGGCGAACCTCCCGCCGGATGACCGCGTGGCGCGCATCATCGACCTCAACCAGTTTAAAGCCACCGCAAAGATCTGCACGGCGCTCTCCGAGATTCCGCCGCCCGAGAACGAACGCGACCAGGCGCGCGAGCTCGCCGTCGAAGAGGCCTCCGAACTCTAAGCGGCTCGACGGAGCACCCTCGTTCGTCGCGTACTGGCCAAGGCGGGCGTGTTCGTGGCTACTATGGCGCTTGGATGTCTCCTGGCCTTCTGCGTTACTTGGCAGGCCGCCTGCTGAGGGCGTTGCTGACCATCGTCGGCCTGGTGACGATCGTGTTCCTCCTCGTCCGACTGATCCCGGGCGATCCGGTGGAAGCGATCCTCGGCGACCAGGCCGGACCGGAGGAAAAGGCTGAGCTTCGCCGCGCGCTCGAGCTCGACCAGCCCGTCGGACAGCAGTATCTGTCGTTCTTAGGCCACGTGACGGACGGAACGCTGGGCGCATCCTTCCGCCGGCCGGACCGCTCGGTGTGGTCGATGATCCGCGAGGTTCTTCCGTACACGATCGTGTTGGCGCTCGCCGCTCTGCTGGTTGCGTGGTCGGTTGCCGTGCCGCTCGGCACCCTCGCCGCCGCCCGCGCGGGCCAGGGGTGGGACAAACTCGCCTCGGCTGCCGCCGTCGCGGGCCTCGCGATCCCCAACATCTGGCTGGGTCCGCTTCTGATCCTGCTGTTTGGAGTGCAGCTTCGGTGGCTTCCCCTCCCAGGCGATGACCTTGCGGGGCCGGAGGCACTGATCCTTCCGGCGGTGACCGTCGGGACGGCGCTTGCCGCAATACTCACTCGCCAGACCCGAGCCTCGATGATCGAAGTGCTCTCTCAGCAGTACATCAGCGCCGCGCGCGCCCGAGGTGTACGCCCTCGCGCCCTTCTTCTTCGGCACGCGCTTCGAAACGCCCTTCTGCCGGTGCTGACGATAGGCGCCGCGCAGCTGGGAGCGCTTCTGTCGGGCACGGTCGTCACCGAGAAGATTTTCGAACGACCGGGGCTCGGTACGCTCTTCCTCGACGCATTCTTCGCTCGCGACATTCCGGTCGTGCAAGGCTGCGTGCTCGTGATCGCAATCGTCTACGTGGTGGTCAATCTCGTCGTCGATCTCGCATACGGAGTCGTCGATCCGAGGGTGAGGCTTTCGTGAGCGTGCGCGCGAATCTACGCAAAACCCCGATCGGGCTCTTCATCGTGCTTGCGTTCTTTCTGCTCGGCGTGATCGGACCGTGGATCGCTCCCTACGATCCGCTCGCCATCGACCTGATGCACGAATATGAGGCTCCTTCGAGCGAGCACTGGCTCGGCACGGGAGATAACGGCATCGACATCTTGAGCGCGCTTCTTTACGGCGCCCGTCTTGCGGCGATCGTCGGTGTCGTCGTCGTCGGGGTGTCGGTCCTGCTAGGGACCGCGCTTGGAACTTGGGCGGGGTACTACGGACGGCTCCCTGACCATCTGGTGACCGGAATCGCCGATCTCGTTCAGGCGTTCCCGGCCATCGTGCTGAATATCGCAGTGCTCGCGCTGGTCGCAAAACCAGGACTCATCCACCTCATCGTTGCCCTCGCCGTCAACGGGTGGGTTCTCTACGCACGCCTCGCGCGCGCCGAAACCCTCAGTCTTCGCGAGCGTGAGTTCGTGGAAGCCGCGCGTGCCCTTGGCGTTCCTCCACCGGAGATCATGCGGCGCCACATCGTACCGAACCTGCTGGGCCCTCTCGTCATTCAGGCAACGACCGGCCTCGGGGTCGTGATCTTGGCCGAATCGACGCTTTCGTTTCTCGGGCTAGGCCCTGGGAAAGCGGTGTCTTGGGGTGCGCTTCTCGATCAGGGCACCGCCGTCCTGCTGCGATTCCCACACGTTGCGCTGTTCTCCGGAGGAGCGATCGCGCTCACCGTGTTGGGGTTCAACCTGACGGGGGACTGGCTTCGAGACCGGCTCGACCCGAGATTACGCTGACGATGCCCGAGCTTCCCGACGTCGAGCTGTACCTCCACTCGCTCCGCACCCACGTCGTCGGGCATACGCTTCTCGGCACACGAATCGGCTCTCCGTTCGTGCTTCGAAGCGTCGATCCGCCGATCGCGGAGGTGGCGGGGAACGAGGTTTCCGGAGTCCAGCGAGTCGGAAAGCGTGTGGTCCTCGAGCTCGACGATGACCTCTTCATCGTCATCCATCTGATGATCGCAGGCCGGCTTCGATGGCGACCGCCACGCCAAAAGCTGCCTGGGCGCATGGGTCTTGCCGCGTTCGACTTCGAGCACGGCACGCTGCTCCTCACCGAGGCCAGCAAGAAGAAGCGCGCGTCGATTCACGTCTGCCGCGGCGCGGAGGCCCTGGCGGAGCACGATTCGGGCGGCATCGACCCCTTGAGCGTCGATCCGAAGCGCTTCGCCGAAGCCCTCACCGAAACCAACCACACGGTCAAGCGAGCGCTGACCGACCCGCGCATCTTCAGCGGCATCGGAAACGCGTACTCCGACGAGATCCTCCATCGCGCCAAACTCTCTCCTTTGATTTGGACGCAGCGCATGAGCGACGAACAGCTCGCGCGGCTCCACCACGCGACACAGGAGGTGCTCGAGGAGTGGGTCGCGCGACTCGTCGAGCAACATCGGCAGGACTTTCCCGAAAAGGTGACCGCATTCCGACCCGAGATGGCGGCACACGGGAAGTATGGCGAGCCCTGCCCCGTCTGCGGAGACCCGATTCAGCGCATCGTGTTTGCCGATCGGGAGACCAACTACTGCGCAACGTGCCAAACCAATGGCAAGCTTCTCGCCGATCGGGCGCTTTCGCGACTTCTGAAGGGGGACTGGCCGCGCTCTCTCGAGGAGCTCGAATCGCTCAAACGCAAGTAGCGACCAACATGACCGACGTGCGTTTTGACGGTACCGTGCGGGCAGACGATGCGCTTTTCCATTCGCCGCGAAGACCGTAGGAATCTGCTCGTCGGATTCGTGGGCTTGTTGTCGATCATGACCGCGCACTCAGTCCTCGAGACGGCGCGCGACACGCTCTTTCTCACCAACCTGCCGGCGACCGACCTGCCGAAGGCGTATCTTGCCATCGCCCTTCTCGCGATCGTCGAGCTGAAGATTCACGAGCGAGTGCTTCCCTACGTACGCGACCGACGGATCCTTCTTGCCGCGTCGCTCTTCTTCGGTGCGCTCGTCACGCTTGGTTTCTGGGCTCTTCTCGAGGGCCTGGGCCCCTGGGCGCCGTTTGGGCTCTACGTTTGGACGGGTCTTCTCATCACGGTCGTGCTGATCGAGTTTTGGCTGCTCCTCGACGACGCGGTGACGGTCACCCAGGCCAAGCGCATCTTCCCCGCCATCGCGGCGGGGGGCGTCTCTGGCGCGATGCTCGGTTCGCTGCTCTCCGAGGGTCTGCTGCGCGTAAGCCCACCGACCGGGCTCGTCCTGCTCGCCGCCGCCGTCCTCGCACTCGCGGCCGGCACGTCTTTTCTCTGGCAGATCCCAGAGGAAGTCTCGCCCGAGCTGAGGACGTCCCAGCGCGGGCAGTCCCTTCGATGGCTCCTGCGCGACAATTACCTTTCTCGCGTTCTCGCTCTCGTGCTCTTCGGCACGGTCGCGTTCACCGTCGTCGACTTCGTTTTCAAGAGCAGCGTCGCACAGAGCATTCCACCGGAAAGCCTCGGCCCGTTCTTTGCTCGATTTTACCTGGGGTTGAACTCGGTTGCCCTCTTGGTGCAGGTCGCGGGAGCGGGCTGGCTGCTCCAGGGCTTCGGTGCGCACCGATCCTCCGCGCTTTTGCCGATGCTGATCTTCGGCGGAGCGCTCGGCCTTGCGATCGGCCCGGTTCTGCCGTTCGCGGTCGCGCTCAAAGCCGTCGACGGCAGCCTTCGCCACACGCTCTACCGAAGCTCGGTCGAGGTGCTGTATTTGCCGCTCGACAGCCAAAGCCGCGAGCGCGCAAAGGGCATCGTCGAGGTGTTTGGGCATCGCGTGGGTCAGGCTCTCGGCTCGGTGCTGATCATCGGCGCGGTCTCGCTCGGACTCGCCACGCAGCAGCTTGCGTTCGTGCTTCTCTTTCTGGTGGTGGCTTGGCTTGCCGCGATCTTCTCGACACGGAAACGCTACGTCGAGCAGTTTCGCGCACGGCTTCGCCAAGGGGTCATCGATACGTCACTCGAGCTGGAAGAGCTCGACCGGAACTCGATCGACGCGCTTCTCACCGCATTGAACAGCGAAGACGACGAAGAGGTGTTGGCTGCCATCGACATCTTCGGCAGCCACGGACGCGCCGATCTCATGCCGGTGCTCGTGCTCTACCATCCCTCGGCCGCGGTCCGGCGGCGAGCGCTCGAATCGTTCGCCGAGGCCTCGGACACGCGCTTTCTTCCGGTAGCTCGCCGAATGCTCGCCGATGAAGACCCAGACGTCCGTGCGACCGCGCTTCGCGCTCTCATCGCGGCCGATCCCAATCGATCGCTGCTCGAGGAGAAGGTCGACCTCGAGGCGTCGATCGTTCAGGCAACGGCATTGGTCGGACTCGTCGCACTCGACCAGAAGTCTGGAGGCGCCAGGTCGGATGCGGCCGGCCAGCTCGATGAGTGGGCCGCCTCGGCAAGCCCATCGACTCGTTCAGCGCTCGCACGGGCGATCCGCAAGGAAGGTGGCCCGGTCTTTCACGATACCCTGATCGAGCTGATCAAGACCGACGACCGGGCGGTCCAGCAGGACACGCTGCGTGCGATGGAGGCGAACCCGGATCCTCGGTATTTGCAGTATTTGTTGCCTCTTTTGGGGGGGTCAGACCTTCGGGAAGCCGCTCGTCGGGCGATCGTAGCGATCGGACCCGACACCGTCGACGCCCTCGATGAGGCGCTGTCGGACACCCGAATCTCCACCAAGGTGCGAAGGCGCATCCCTCATACGATCATTCGATTCGAGCCGAACGTGGCCGCGGATATCCTTCAGCGTCACCTTCAGGAAGAGAGCGATGGAAGCATCCGCCTGAGGATTCTGCGCGCGCTCAACCGACTGCAGTCAACCCACCCCGACGTCGGGCTCGACCACGATCTGCTCGACCATGAGCTGCGTGCGACGCTTCTTCGCATCGGACGGCTGATGGGATGGCGTGCCGTCCTCGAAGACGCCGACTCGAACGGCTCGCAGGATACCGAGCTTCTGATCGCTGCGCTCGAGGATAAAGAGAAGGCCACGCTCGAGCGGGCATTCTGGCTGATGTGGTTGCAGCACCCGGACGAGAATCTGGTGTTGGTGTGGCGCGGGCTGCAAAGCGACAACGCTCGGCTTCGTGCGGCAAGCGTCGAGGTGCTCGAGGCGGTGTTGACCGGTGGGGTTCGCGAAGCCGTGCTTGCGTTGATCGATATCGACGAGCCGACCGCCAAACGGGCGCGGACGGTGCTCTCAGCACTCGGCGACTCGCTGCCCAAGCGTTCGATGCGTGAGGTTCTCGACGAGATGGTGAGCGACCGGAGCGAGGTCGTGCGAAGCATCGCGTCTCATCGCCTCGCGGCGCTCGGTCCTGTCGAGGAAAACGCGGAGGTTCGAACCCTTGCTTGAGCCGAGCCCGAGCGCCTCCATGGAGGACCGTTTTCAGCGGTATTTGTTCTTGAAGACGATGCCGGCGTTCACCGGGCTCCCTTCGGAAATCGCCCAAATCGTCGCGGCGAACACCCGCCCGCGGAGGTTCGAAAAGGGAGAACATCTCTACCGCCTCGGCGTACCGGCGCTCGAAGTTCAGTACATCGTTCGAGGAGAGTGCGAGATCATTCGCAACGGCAAGCCCGTCCGTCGACTCGGGCCCCGAATGGTGGTCGGCGGCATCAGCGCGCTCGCAGACCAAGAGCAAGGCTACGACTGCGTTGCGCTGGACGACATGCTGACCCTCGCGATCAAGGTCGAAGACGCACAGGAGATCTTCGAAGAGCACTTCATCCTGTTGAAGCGGGTTCTTCAGGGAACCAGCCAGGAGGTGCTCGAGGCACGCCGTAAGCTCGGTCCGAACGCCGGCTTTGGCGAAATCGGTGAGCCGTTTGATTTCCCGGACCGTCCATTCGACCTCGTCGAGCGAATGGCGTTTCTCCGAAAAACCATGTCGTTTGGTTCGAGCGAGATCGACGCGATCGCGGACCTCGCGCGCGAAACCCAAGAGGTGCACCTTCCGAAGGGCGAAGTGCTTTGGGAGATCGGCGACCGAAGCACGTATTTCTTGTTGCCGCTGCGTGGCATCATCGAGGGACGTGCGGAGCATCCCGAGCAGCGGTTTCGATTCGGGCCGGGTGATTCGGTCGGCGCGATCGACTCGATGGCGGACGAGCGACGCTGGTACCGAGCGGAAGTCGTCGAGGACCTGGTGGCGTTCCGCATCGATCTCGAAGTGCTCTTCGGAGTGCTGGAAGACCACTTCACGATGGCGATCGGTCTCCTTCGAGGCATCGCGATGGGGATCCTCGGGTTGTACGACCAAGGAGTGGACGCGCTGAACGATAACTAATTGAAATCAAAGCCTTTCTACGAAATCTGCCGAAAGGCTTGTCACTGCTTATTTGTTCAGTATAGTGAGTGGTCCCATGGCATTTGGGACCGTCATCGATCTCGAGACTCGGAAGCGAGCAAAAGCCCTGCCGCTTTCCGCACTTCTGCCTCGAGCCCGACTGGTCGAGCTGTCTGGAACGCATGCGTGTGCGCGCACCACAGCGGCGGTGTCCTGTGTCACCGAGGCACAGGCGCGCGGCGAGCTCGTCGCATGGGTGCAGCCAAAAGACGGAGCGCTGTTCCCACCCGATCTTCACGCAGCCGGCGTCGACCTCGATTCGTTCATCGCGATTCACGTGCCGCTCCACGGAGGACCCTTTGCGCTGATCCGTGCAGCAGAGTGGCTTGCACGCTCTGGCGCGTTTGGGCTCACAGTCATCGACCTCACAGATGCCTTGCCACCGGGTGCATCGGTCAACTGGCAGGGTCGCCTGCAAGGGCTTCTTCGTCAGCACGACGGTCGCGTTCTTTTACTGACGTCGAATGCCTACGAAGATCCCTCCTCGGGTCCACTCGTTGGTTTGCGCGTCGAACCGCGTCGCGGTCCGCTTCACGACGAACGGTTCGAGCTTCATAGCCAGGTCTTGAAAGACAAAGTCGGCTTGACGGCCGAGCTCGCATCGAGTCACTCGATGGCACCCGCAGGTTTACGAGGCGCATCATGAAACGCGTGAGCTGCGTCTCGTTTCCCATGTTCCCGCTTCAGGTCGTGCTGCGAAACAAGCCGCACTGGAGCGGTGCTCCCGTTGCGATCGTCGACGACGAGGGTCCAAACGGGCGCATCACTCATCTCAACGCGCTCGCCGAAAAGGGGCGGCTCCGCATCGGCATGCGCCAAACCGTCGCGCGCGATCTGTTGCCGAACCTTCACACTGCCGTGGTTCCCCCGAGCGAGCTTTCCGAGGTACGCGAGGAGCTTCTACGGGCCCTTCAGACCTTCTCACCCCGCGTCGAAGCGCTCGGGCAAAATGGAGCTTTCAGCATTGATCCCGAGGGTTTACGCCGTCTCTACGGTGGCTACAAAAACTGGGGCACCTGCATCCATCGCTACCTGCGAGCGCGGCATTGGAAGAGCGCCATCGTGGTCGGTTTCCATCGGCATCGCGCGCTTGCCGTCGCCATCTCGAGCAGCGGCGTCACGGTGCTCGAAAGCGCCGACGCCGAACGCAAAGCATCCAACCAAACTCCACTCGGCATGCTCGGCTTGAAGGGAGACGTGTGCGAAAGCCTCGCTGCACTGGGTGTCGAAACGCTCGGTGACTTTCTCGCGCTCCCCGGAGGCGAGCTGCACAGCCGCTTCGGTTCCGACGCAAGCGCCCTTCACGATCGCTTCCAAGACGACCTTCAGCTTCCTATTCAACCGCAAGCGTTCGACGAGCCTTCGAGCATTTCGTTCCAAGTCGATCCGCCTGACAGCGATCAAACCCGATTGCTGTTTGCGATCAAAGGTGCGCTCCATTCGCTGATTCATCAGGTACGTGCGCGCGGCGATGCGATCGAAGCGATCGATCTCACCCTTCACCTCGAACGCGCGCCGCTTCACCAAGAGCACATCGCGTCTGCATCACCCACGCTCGATTTGATGTTGCTGGTCGAGCTCGTTCGACTTCGTCTCGGTGAAATCGAGCTCGGAGGCGCGGTCGAAGAAGTCGAGCTTCTTGCCCACACCGTGCGCGCGCATGGAGAGCAAGTTGCGCTCCCCGGGCATCAGCCACGCCGTGACATGAACGCCGCGCATCGGGCGCTTGCTCGCATCCGTGCGGCCTACGGCGAGCAGTCGGTCACGCGAGCTTCGCTGCGAGATGCCCACCTCCCCGAAGCCTCGTTCCGTTGGGAGCCCGTCCAGCACGCACGCATCGGCGAGCACGACGGCCCTCCGCCGATTTCCTCCATGGTTCGAAGGGTTTATGCGCGACCCAAGCCGCTCCCGCCCAAGCGCCCAAGCGAGCCCGAAGCCGGTCCATCGCTCGATCGAGACCAGGCGATCGAGCACATGTACGGTCCGTATCGCGTGAGCGGGGGCTGGTGGAAACGCCTCGTCGAACGCGATTACTACTACGCCGAAACCGACCACGGCGATCTGCTCTGGCTCTTCTACGACCGGCCTCGCCAACGTTGGTTCTTACACGGAGTACTCGATTGAATGCACGAGTACGTTCCGTTGTGGGTCAAGAGCAACCACAGCTTCTTGGAAGGCGCCTCGTTCCCTGAAGAGCTGGTCGACCAAGCCCATGCACTCGGATTGCCTGCTCTCGCCATGACCGATCGCGATGGCGTGTACGGCCTCGTGCGCGCACACATGCGTGCCAAAGAAATCGGTCTTCGTCTTTTGACCGGCGCGCAGCTCGCGCTCGACGTGAATGGAAGCGAACACACAGTCGTTGCGCTCGCTAAAACACGCGAAGGCTATGCGCGCCTTTGTCGTGCACTTTCACGCGGTCATGCTCGATGTGAAAAAGGAGTCTCTCTTCTGCACCTCGACGATCTGCACGAGCTCGAGGGTTTGTTCTTTTTGTGTCCGTCGCCCGCCCCCCTGCGCGCCCTTCATACGATGCACGGGCCTTCGTCGCTTTTCGCGCTTTGCGTCCGACAGATGACCGATCGCGAGCGACCGTTCGAGCGGCGTCTCCGAGAAGTCGCCAAAGAGCTTGGGATTGCGCCGGTTGGCGCCAACGAGGTCCTCTACCACGACCGGGCTCGACGCCCTTTACAAGACGTTTTAGCCTGTATTCGCGGCGGCAAAGTGCTCTCCGAGGCCGGCTACGTCATCCGGCCAAACGCCGAACACGACCTGAAGCCGAGCGACCATCTCGCGCACCTCTTCTCGGACGACCCGGCATGCATCCGACGCACCCTCGACATCGCCGAGCAGTGCTCGTTCACGCTCGACGACATTCGCTATCGCTATCCCGAAGAGCGTCTTCCGAACGGCGCGACCGAACAGAGCTGGCTCCGTGAGCTCACGTTTCGCGGCGCTCGTCAGCGCTATCGAGGCAAGGTCCCAGCCGACGTTCGTACTCAACTCGAACGCGAGCTCGACATCATTCGTGAGCTCGACTACGGCGGCTACTTCCTCACGATGTACGAGATCGTGCAGTTCTGCCGTCAGGCCAACATCTTGTGCCAAGGCCGCGGTAGCGCGGCCAACAGCGCGGTCTGTTTTTGTCTTGGAATCACCGCGATCGATCCCGTTCGCATGGACTTGTTGTTCGAGCGCTTCTTGAGCGTAGAGCGTGCCGAGCCCCCAGACATCGATCTCGACATCGAGCACGAACGTCGTGAAGAAGTCATTCAACACGTGTACGAGAAGTACGGTCGACGGCACGCCGCGATGGTCGCCAACATCATCCGTTACCGGATTCGTTCCGCGGTGCGCGACGTCGGCAAAGTGCTTGGTCTTTCACGCACCGACCTCGAAACCGCCACGCGGCTTCTTCGTCATCGTGACGACGTCCTGAACCCCGAGCTTCTCCGTGAAGCCGGGCTCGAGGAAGACGCCCCGGCCACTCATCATCTCTGGTCGCTGGCCTCTCAAATACTCGATTTTCCGAGGCATTTGTCGGTTCACCCGGGCGGCTTTCTGCTCGGGCACCGGGCGGTCGACGAGCTGGTGCCCATCGAACCGGCGACGATGGAAGCCCGCACCGTCATCCAGTGGGACAAGTACGACGTCGACAACCTCGCCCTTTTCAAGGTCGACCTCCTCGGCCTCGGTGCGCTCACGTGCATTCACCACGCGTTCGATTTGTTGAGCGAGCACAAGTCGCTGGCTCTCGACATCGCCAACGTGCCCGCAGAGGACAAAGCGACGTACGAAATGGTGTCACGCGGAGACACGGTCGGCGTCTTCCAAATCGAGAGCCGCGCGCAGATGGCAATGCTGCCGCGCCTTCAGCCAAGCACGTTCTATGACCTCGTCATCGAAGTCGCGATCGTGCGACCCGGACCCATCCAAGGCGACATGGTGCATCCGTACCTTCGTCGCCGAAAAGGCGAAGAGCCCATCGAGTATCCACACCCGAAGCTCGGGCGCATCCTCAAGAAGACACTCGGCGTTCCGATCTTCCAAGAGCAGGTGATGAAACTTGCCGTCGAAGCGGCGGGCTACACTCCGGGCGAAGCCGATCAGCTTCGGCGTGACATGGCCGCGTGGCGTCGCTCCGGTCGTATCGAAAAGCATCGAGCGCGTATGGTGCCGCGCATGATCGCCGAAGGGATCCCCGAGGAGTTTGCCGAGCGCGTGTTTTCGCAGATCCGAGGCTTCGGCGAATACGGTTTTCCGGAAAGCCATGCGGCCTCGTTTGCGCTCCTCGCCTACGTCACCGCCTGGCTCCGCTGCCATCACCACGAAACCTTCACATGCGCCCTTTTAAACGCTCAACCCATGGGTTTTTACAGCCCGGCGACCCTGGTCGAGGATGCGAAGCGCCACGGCGTCCAGGTCCTCCCCATCGACGTCAACAAGAGCCTTTGGGATTGCACGCTCGAGGGATATCCACGCATCGAACGCGGTCCGGTGGCGCCGGTGTCGAACCCAAAGCCTACCCGTTACGCGGTGCGGATGGGCCTCCGCTACGTCAAAGGGCTGGGCGTCATCGAGCGTGAGCGCATCGAGTCTTCACCGGGTCCTTACCCGAATCTCGCCACCTTCGTGCGGGACACCAGACTGAACAAGAAGGCGCTTCACGCGCTTGCCGAGTCAGGGGCGTTTGAATGCTTCGGGCTCAACCGCCGCGATGCGATTTGGCAGGTGCGAAGTCTTTCCAGGTACACCCAGGACGCGCTCCCACTCGAGCCGGCCGCGAGCCAGATCTCGTTCAGCTCTCTCGTTTCGGACGACAAAGTTCTTTGGGATTACCGAGCGAGCCACCACAGCACGCGCGGCCACCCCATGCGAGGGATTCGCCCCGCGCTCGAGGCCCGTGGCATTCCCAACGCAATCACAGTGCGCGACCGGCCCCATGGCACGAACCTTCGATACGTGGGCCTGGTCATCTGCAGACAGCGACCGGGAACGGCGTCCGGCGTGAACTTCTTCACGCTCGAAGACGAAACCGGCTTCGTCAACTTGGTGCTCTGGAAACAAGTGTTCGAAGAACATGCGGCGCTCGCAAAAACCGCGGCGCTTCTCGGCGTGACCGGGGAGATTCAGAAGGCGGACGGTGTGGTCCACCTCATCGCCAAATCACTCTGGGCCCCGGACGTCGCGCTCGTCCCCGAGGGTGCGCGATCGCGCGATTTTCACTGAAAACCAAGCATTCCGAGCTGAAACACCCAGTACGCCATGATGGCGAGCTGAACGCTGAACAACGTCACTCGGATCGTCACGGCAAGCTCGCTCACCGAAACCAAATGGGTCACCGACTGAGCGACCCGCGCGACCAGAGCCCAACGAGCCAGCGGATCGGTGATCGCTCCGTTGCCCGTGAAGAGCGCAAGGAGAATCAGCGATGCAAACATCGGCAGGTTCTCGTAGCAGTTCGCGTGCGCGCGACAGAGCCGCTCCGAGAAGGGGCCGCAGTCGGAGCCGTCGGGCGCAAAGCCGTTCGCCGCGTGCTGTTTCGTGAGAAAGAGACCCGTGCGGTACGTGATGATGCCAATCGTGAGCAGGAGGCTCCAAGCGACGTATCCGGTCAGTGCAAGCGCAGATGGCGACATGGGCTTCTCCTCGGCGCGGACTATACTTTCGTCGCGCACCGGCAAACAAGGCCTTTGCGCGGAGGGGCGGGACTCATGAAGACGTTGCTTTTGACGCGAAACGAAGTCGAACCCATCGCGACGATGAAGCTTGCGGTCGAGGCCGTGGAAGAGGCCTTTGCAGTGTTTGGTCGAGGCGAAGCGGACATGCCTCCGAAGGTGTATTTGTCGATCGAGGACCACGACGGTGATTTCCGTGCGATGCCTTCGAGGCTCGGTGACTCGGCGGGTATCAAGTGGGTCAACGTCCATCCCCACAACGAGGAGCGCTACGGTCTTCCAAGCGTGATGGGCGTGTACGTGCTGAACGATCCGACCAACGCGTTTCCATTGGCAATCATGGACGGAACCTCCCTGACCGCGCTCCGAACGGGGGCGGCGGCAGGCGTAGCCTCGAAGTATCTCTACGAAGGCACCCCGACGACGCTCGGGCTGATCGGCTGCGGCGTGCAGGCCCATACGCTGCTCGGCGCCCACGAGGTCGTATTCGGCAAGCTCGAGGTTCTCGCCTACGACCTCGACCCCGATACCGCCTCGACCTTTGCATGCGCCGTGGGTGGAAGGAGCGTCTCCCTCGAGGACGCAGCCGGAGCGGACGTGGTCTGCACCGCAACACCTGCCCGCATCCCGTTCCTCGAGGGCGACTGGGTTCGCCCGGGCGCGCACGTCAACGCCATGGGAGCCGACGCGCCGGGAAAGCAAGAGGTCGCGGTGGAGCTGCTCAGGCGCGCGGCGATCTACATCGACGACGTTCACCAGGCGACCGGGAGCGGCGAGATCAACGTGCCGCTCGCGAGTGGAGAGCTCGCGCTCGAAGACTTGGCCGGAACTTTGGGTGAGGTCGTCGCGGGCTCGTTGCCGAAGCCCACGAGCGACGTGACGACGTTGTTCGATTCCACGGGCTTGGCCGTCCAAGACGTCGCGTTGGCGCGCGCGATCTACGACGAGGCACGCGCACGCGGGGTCGGTCACGAAGTCGACCTGCTCGGACTGCATGAGTAGGCTGCCGGCGTGCCGCGATTCGCCCCCGTGCTGCTCTTCCTTTTCCTCGTCCTTCCGCACTCAGGCGAAGCCCAAGAAGGCGAACCAGCGTTTCTCGGCGAGCCAGACGCGCCACGCGTGGAGTCGCTTCGAACCGCGTCGATCGAATCCGTGAAGAAGGGCAAGGGAGGCCGGAGCCTCGCCTTTCAAATCACCCTGAGCGACGGCACGCGCGGCTACTTCAAGCCCCAGCAGAGCTTCTCCGCCGCGCATTGGTATTCCGAAGTCGCTGCGTACTATCTCGACCGTGAGCTCGGGTTCGGGCGCGTTCCGCCAACGACGGGTAGGGTGTTTCGCTGGAGCGAGCTCGAGAAGGCTGCGGGCGGCGACCACCGCGTCGCGGAGCTCAGCATTCGAAAGGACGGAACCGTACGCGGCGCCTTCATCTGGTGGATTCCGGAACCCCTGAAGCGCCTTCGCATGGGACGAACCTGGGAGCGCTGGGTCCGCGTCCAGAAGACGCTCCCCATCACACCGTACCAGCGACCGGTCGACTATCGTTCCGACCTCCGAAAGAAGCCCGGTGTTCGCGAGGCCACCGATCCGAGTCGACCGCTTGCGGGCGACCCGGACGAGGAAGGGCGTCCGGCCGAGCTCTCCGACCTCATCGTCTTCGATTACCTCACTCAGAACGTCGACCGGTGGGGCGGCGGCTTCACCAATGTCCGCACGCGGGGAGAGGGCGGACCGCTGATCTACCTCGACAACGGCGCCGGCTTCTGGCTTGGGGAGCAGAGGCTCGGTTTGATGGAGTCTCGTTTGAAGGCACTTCAGCGATTCCGTCGATCGACCGTCGAGGCGATCCGAGGGCTCGACGTGGATGTGTTCGCAAAGCGCCTCGCGGCGGACCCTCTCGCCCCCGTGCTCAACGAAAAACAGCTCGACGGGCTTCGACAAAGACGACAGGCCGTGCTGGATCACGTTGACGCGATGGTCGCCCGCTTCGGTGAAGCGGCCGTACTGCCGTGGTAGGCTCCATCGATGAAGGGCCCGCTTCGGATCCCCGCCGAATGGGAGGCGCACGACGCCTGCTGGCTCGGGTTTCCCTATTTCCCCGAAGAGTGGCCCGGGATGCTGCCTGCGGCCCAACGCGCCATCGCCGAGCTCTGCCGAGCCATTGCTGGCCCTGGTGAAGAGCAGGTTCGGCTGCTGGTCAAAGATGACGCAGTGGAGGCCACCGCGCGCTCACTGATCGGGGAAGAGCCTCGCATCGAATACGTCCGCGCAGACTACGGAGACTGCTGGGTTCGCGATACGTTGCCCACGTTCGGATGGACGGACGACGGCCGCCTCGGCGGGCTTCGTTTTCGGTTCAACGGCTGGGGCGGAAAGTTCGAGATTCCGTTCGACGACTCGGTCGGCTCGGAGATCTCCGGCCTACTCGGCGCGGAGGACGTTGCCTGCGACCTCGTTCTCGAAGGCGGAGCGCTCGAGTTCAACGGCGCGGGCACCGTCATGACGACGGCGTCCTGCGTGCTCAACCCGAATCGCAACCCGGGCCTCACCCGTGCCGCGTTCGAGGATGCCCTTCGAAGCCGGGTGTCCCTCGACCGCATCGTCTGGTTGGAGCGTGGATTGGCCGACGACCATACCGACGGTCACGTCGACATGGTGGCCAGGTTCGCCGGCCCGACGACCGTTCTCTGCATGGCTCCTGAGCCCGGCTTGCCAAACGTCGAGGTGCTCACCGAGATACGGGACGCTCTGAAGGGCCAGGGCTTCGACGTACTCGAGCTACCGGCAGCTCCCTCGATCTCGGGCCCAGACGGCAGCCCGCTGCCTGCGAGCTACTGCAACTTCTACGTGGCAAACCGCGCCGTGATTGTGCCGACCTACAGCTCGTACCGAGATCGGCGCGCGCTTGATGTCCTGGCCTCGGCGTTTCCCGACCGCGTTCAGGTCGGACTTCCCGCACGCGACCTGCTAAGCGGAGGCGGGTCCTTTCACTGCACAACCCAGCCCATCCCTTCGCTCCGATGACCGACTCGACGCTATCCATTGCCGTTCTTCAGTGCGCGCTTGCCGGGTCGAAGAGCGAGAACGTAGGGCGGATCGAAGCGCTCGTACGCGAAGCCGCGGAGCGCGGCGCTCAGGTCGTGCTGCCCCCGGAGCTCTTCGAGTCACGATACTTCCCCCAAACCGAGGACGAGAATGCATTCGACCTCGCCGCGCCCGTCGACGGGCATCCCACCCTCCGAACCATGAGCGCCCTTGCGGCCGAGCTGGAGGTCGTCATTCCGGTGTCGTTCTTCGAACGGGCGGGGCAGAGCCACTACAACAGCGTGGCCATCATCGACGCGGACGGGACTCGCCTCGGCATCTACCGGAAGAGCCATATCCCTGACGGGCCGGGCTACGAGGAGAAGTTCTATTTCCGACCTGGCGACACCGGGTTTCGGGTCTGGAGCACTCGGTACGCGAGAATTGGGGTTGGGATTTGTTGGGACCAGTGGTTTCCCGAGGCCGCGAGGGCGATGGCGCTTGCCGGGGCCGAGGCAATTCTCTATCCGACCGCGATCGGGTCGGAGCCAGAGGCTCCGGAGGACGACACGCAGGCACCGTGGCGCCGCGCGATGGTCGGGCACGCGGTAGCCAACGCGATGCCGGTTGCCGCTGCGAACCGAGTCGGGCACGAGGGCGAGCTCGGGTTCTACGGCAGCTCGTTCATCTGCAACCAGCGGGGAGACGTCGAGGCAGAGCTTGGCCGCGAGGACGAAGGCGTTGCCGTCGCTCGCTTCGATCGAGCTGCACTTCGCCGATATCGGGCAAACTGGGGATTCTTCCGCGATCGCCGGCCCGACCTGTACGACCGTCTCACGACGAATGACCCGGTCGATGACTAGTCCCGAAGGAACCAAGTCTGCGATGCCCTGGCTCTACGCGATTGTCGATCTCGAGGTCGCCAAGAATCCGATCGAGCTTGCGGAGCGCGCGCTTCGGGTCGCGCCTGCCTGGCTTCAACTTCGAGCAAAGAAGGCGGACGACCAGACCTGGCTCGAGGCCGCCCGAGCACTGCGGTCGCGATGCAAGCAGGCGAGCGTGCCATTCGTCGTGAACGATCGCGCCGATATCGCCGCCATCGTCGGTGCCGACGGTCTTCACCTCGGCCAGGACGACCTTCCGATCGCAGAGGCGCGGCGCGTGGTCGGTGACATCGCGATCGGGCTGTCGACGCATACGCTCGACCAAGCACGTGAGGCCGATTCGGCCGGTGCAGACCTGATCGCGTTCGGCCCGATCTTCGGCACGACGACCAAGAAGCACCCCGACCCCACGGTAGGGCTCGCCCGCCTCCGCGAAGTGCGCGCTCTGGTCTCGAAGCCAATCGTCGCAATTGGTGGAATCACCCCAGAAAACGCGGGTGAGACGCGCGAGGCGGGGGCCGACTACGTCGCTGCGATCTCGGCTCTGCCGAGCTTCGTCCCGCCGGTCTGACGCGTCCTTCAGCGCGTTTCTTCGAAGTACTGAATCGCGGTTTCGATCGCGCCGCCGAGGGCCTGGTTGACCAGCGTCGCGGTCGCGTCCTCGCCGTTCCGAAGCGCTTCGTAGTACCGCTGTCGCTCGGTCGCATGGATCACGACGGGTGGGTAGCCTGCTCGCATCAGAATCAGGTTCATCACGAGACGAGCGACCTTTCCGCTATGGCGCGGGAAGGGATAGGTGTGCAGCAGCTGGTAGTGGGCCTTACTGGCCATGCGAACCGGATGCATCGACTTCTTCGTCTCGGGATCCGAAAGCCACTGCACGAGCTGACGCATGCGGTAGCTGATCTTGTCCGGCTGAGCGATCTCGTGGAAGTACAGCCGATGGAGCGGCATGTCCTTCCGATACTTGGGCGGTCCTTTGCCCTCGAGCTCTTCCGGCGCGAGCTGAGCGAAGAGCTTTTTGATCACCTCGAGCGTGACCGTCGCTCGACGCTTTTGGGACATCTCGCGAATGATCTCGATGGCACCCATGTGGTTTCGGATCTCGTCGTAGACCGGGATGAGCGAAGGGTCGGAGACCGGCTCGTCCCGCATCGCCGTGCGGAGCTCGTCCATCGAGTAGACGACGCCTTCGAGCGCGCTGTCGTGATAGATCCACGCGATGTCGAAGCGTTCTTGATACTCCTTGATGACGTCTTCGGGTGCGGCGTCGAGCAGCTCGTTGAGTCGAGCGACTCGCTCCTCTAGGCTGGGACCCTGCAGCGCTTGAACCAAACGAATGCCTCCAAACCCGGCGGAGCCACTCCGTCGGCCCCAAGGGGCCGGCGAACCTAACAGCGCCAATCAACCCCGTCAACCTTGACCGATTTCGGCTAGTTGAGGGCCTCTTCGATCGCACCCCGAAGGCGCATTTTGCTGGGAATCCCGGTCGATGCCCAGCGGACGACGCCGTCCTTCCCGACCACGATGACGGTCGGGAGCGAGCGGATCGAGTACCGACGCTGAACCTCTCCGGTGCGGTCGTGAAGAGAGGGAAAGTCGGTCCCGAAGGCCGCGTGTGCAGCTTGAAGACGCTGGCGGTCGATCGGCTCCACGTTGACCGCGTAAAACGCGACACCCGAGTCCGCAAAATGAGCGTGAAGGTCGTTCAGTATCGGCGTCGTACGCTGACAGGCGCCGCACCAGCTCGCCCAGAACTCAAGCACGACGACGTCGTCGAGCTCGGAGAGGTTCACCCGAGTCGGTCCCCCGGGTACCTGACCTGCCGCGACCGCCAGCGACAGCGGCGGCGCCGGCTCACCCATGAACGGCGAGGCGTTGCCACGAGTCATCCAGGCGTAGAGCGCCACGAACACGACGACGATGATGGCCCAGTTCAGCCACCTGCCTTTCGAGCCCTTCTTCGCCTCGTTCACGAGGAACCTCTCAACGGAAGCTCGATCGTGAAGCGTGCTCCGCCCTCTGGCGCACGGTCGAGGCGAACTTCACCGGCGTGCTCCAACACGACTTTCTTCACGATCGCCAAACCGAGCCCCGTCCCCTCACTCTTGGTGGTGTAGTACGGATCGAACACGCGATCCCAGTTGTCCTCGGCGATGCCGGGCCCGTTGTCACGCACCTCGATGAAGGCTCGGCCATCTCGCTCGTATGCGGCCACGACCACGAGACCGCCACCGTCGGGATGGGATTCGTGGGCGGCTTGGATGCCGTTCCGTACGAGATTGTCGACGCCGCGCTTGAGCATCATGGGATCCATACGCACGTCGATGGCCTGCGTTGCATCCTGGACCCGAACTTCCACCGAGGATGGCGCCTCCCCGCCGACGTCCTCGAGCATGGCGGGGACAGACGCCTCGATCGCGTGAACGACCTCGTTGAGGTCGGAAGGCGAAAGGTCGGCCTGCGGCAGCTTCGCAAAGGCGCTGAATTCACCCACGAGGCGGCGGAGCGTCGCAACTTCTTCCTCAATGATTGCACGAGCATGAACGAGTTTCTGCCGATACTGCGCGTCGCCGCCCTCGTACGTTTCGTCCATCTCCTGGGCGGCGAGCTGGATCGGCGTGAGGGGGTTCTTGATCTCGTGCGCGAGTCGCCGCGCGAAGTCCTGCCAGGCGCTGATGCGCTGGAGATATTCGATGCGTGTCCTGGAATCGCGAAGGTCGCGAACCATGTCGTTGAACGCCTGAGTGAGCTCGGCGATTTCGTCCGTGGCGCTGGTGGGAAGAGAAACCGTCAGGTCTCCCGCACCGACCCGCCTCGACGCATCGGCCAGGGCGACGACCCGCCTGGTCACCCGGCGCGACACGATGGCGCCAATGACGAACGCGATGACGATCACGATGAACACGAGAATGCCGAACACCCACACGTAGACGTCGGAGACGGAGGCGCTCTGTCGCTGGAGACGCGAATAGACATCCGCTGCCTCACCTGCTTGTTGAAGACGCTCGAAGTAGATCTCAGGTACGACCACCCGCACCGAGATCGAGAGACTCCGATCGCCAACCTCGGCGAGCCGCATGCGGTCGGTCTCGCGCATCCGACGGTCGTTGCGATCGGGTTGCTTGGCGGCGCGAGCAACCACGACGCCTTCAGGATCGCTGACTTGAATCTCGCGAACGAAGGGGTAGCGCTCGAGGAGCTGCTCGACCAAGGCCTGCACGCGCCGCGTCCCTCGCTTTTTGGAAAGCTCGGCCTCGACGGCCCACTGCACGGCGTCCGCGGCCTGCTCGGTGCTCGAGCGAAGCGCCATGAGCTGGCCGCGTCTGGCTTCGACCCCTCGCACCAGCTCCTCGCCGAAACGCTCGTTGACGCCGACCTGGTACACCTCGCGCAGCGCCTCCTGCCCGAGAAAGATCACGCCGCCGAGTGTCAGGAACACCGAGAGGCCGATCGCGAACAGGATCTTTCGCTCGAACCGATTCATTCGGGCACCTTCAGGACTTCGCTGCGGAACTCGACCGTTCGCTCTGCCCGGCAGATGCGGCGCCGAACGATGTTGACCGTGATCGGTCCTACCGGGTCATCGCCCGCAGTCGGGCGGATCAGCTCGCTACACTGCTTCTTCGAGATCGGATTGAACTCGGCGCGAACGAAAAAATAGATCTCTCGCCCGGCGTTTTCGACGTAGTTCTTGGGCTCGCCGACGAAAAGGCCCTTCACGTCGAGACAACGGGCGAGCACCTTGTCGAGCGTCTTCAGCCGCTCGGTCCGGGAGCCGATGCGGACCAGATAGCCGTCTTCCCACAGGTCTTTCGTGATGTCGCAGCTGAAGCTCCGCTGTACGAGGCTCCAGTTCGAGCTCTTGAAGTGCGAGCTGACGTGGACGACGACGCGCTTCCTAAGCCCGCTGGAGAGCTCCTCTCGAACTCGATCGTCCGCCAAATCCTTCGCGGAAAACGTCACACGGGGAGCGCCTCGGTCCCACTGGACCTCGACCTTCCGGGCGGGAAGATGGATCTGCGCGACCGCGACCGACGCGAACAAGAGGGCCAAGGCTGTGATCCACATCCTCACAGTCGGATGAACCCCAGCAGCGTCGAGAAGCCGACTTGAAAGACGCCGACGCGCGTGTCGAAGCGGAACCCTACGTCGAAGGTCAGGTCGATTGGGAAGCGCGAGAACCCACTGTATCCGAGAACACCCGTCCTCGGGTCACGCAGATCTGCGAGCGAGAGCAGACCGATGAGCGAGTAGAGATTGATCTCGCGAAGCCCGCGTTCACGGACACGCTCGTAAACCGGCACGTTGTATCCGAGGTCGAGGCGCCACGCGAGCTCGCCGAGGTAGTTGTTCTCGATCGACGTGCCGAGCAGGTTAGGCGGCGGTCGCGCATCGAGCTGCATCTCGAGAAACCGCGATGGAATCAAGTCGGTGAGATCGGAGATGTGGAACAAGTAGAAGAAGGGAGTGTTGCCGAAGGCAGCGCCACCGTACGCCCCGATGCGAATCGTGTGGTTCCAAGGGAGGCGCCACCATCGACGCACCGACGCCTCGAGCTTGAGGTAGTCGTAGTCGCTTCCGAGGAACCGCGTGCCGACGAGCACGTCACCTCGGAAGTACACGCCTTCCTTGGTAATTCCGGGGTCATCGCGCTTGTCGAAGATCAGTGCGAAACGAATGCTCGACACGAAGCTGAGCCCGTCTTCGATCGCGAAGTTGATCGGCGCGATGTCGTTCCCTCGACGCTCGCTCGCGGCTTGGGGGCGATCAAGCACGCTCACGATGTCGCCGATCCAGTCGAGCTGATAGCGGAGCTTCGTCGTGAAGTCCTTTCCAGTCCCGACGACGAAGCCGCCCCGACGATAGCGAACGACCGCGTTCTGAACGATCGACGTCCCCGGGCATGTGGGCTGACCACACGGCACGCTCACCAGCGGTTCGTTGCCGTAGAACTCACGGCCGTTCAGGAAGTACGTCGCGAAACGGACCCCGTATTCGTCCTTGATGACCTTCGGCGCGCCGAGATCGACGCGGCCTCCTTGCTGAAACTCGCTCAGAAGCGCGGTACCCGAGAGTCGGAGTCCGAGACCCGCCAGATTGGTTTCGGTCACCTTGAAGCCGAGCCAAGGAAACAATGTTCGACCTCGGTCGGTCGTCTGCTTCACACCCTCGGACAGACCTGCGACCAACTGCTCGATGACGACGGTGTTCCGCTCCTTGACCTCGACGATCATCATCACGTAGCCGCGCTCGGCCCCACGCTCGAGACGGATGTCGACGCTGTCGAACCACCCCGTACCCATCAATCGCCATTCGGTCGCAAGGAGCTCCGGAGACTCCGGGTCGAGGAAGTCGCCGGGTGTGAGCGGAACGAACTTGCGAATCACCTTGGCTTTCGTGCGCTTGTTCCCGCTGACGACGATGCCTTCGAGGATGTACCGGACCTGCGTGACGACGCGCGGCGGCGCGATCGGCTCACCGGCGGCACCGTAAGGGTCGCGAAACTCTTCGGGCTCCTCGGTCTCCGTGGCCTCGACGACTTCGCCTGGCTCGTAGGGCTCGCCTTTCGGGTCGGAGCTCTGCGCGCTCGCCGTCATCGGGAGCGCGACGAGGGCGAGGGCGATCAGGCTCGAAAGCCAGCGTCTCGGTCGCAAGCGCGGGCCCACGCTGGGCAGATTACTCCAGTGGCGGGAGCGAAGCGAGAAGCCACAGACAGCCTGCGACCACCAAGAACACGGCCCCGACCCAGCCAAGCGTGCGCCAGAACCCCATCGGCCTACCGTCGTCCTTCGACTTCACGCCGTCTGTTGTAGCAGATTCCGACGAAAAGGAAGGCGAATAGTCGAGTGCATTCCACGCGTCGCGAGGGGCATTTGGCGGCGGCCCGCCCGGGCGTCGAATGATGCGAATCGTCGCATCCTCGTCGTCTTCCTCGAAGCGCGGCTTGAGACCTGAGATGGGCGTGTCGTCGGCTCGACGGAGCTCGGCGAGACCCTCCTCGAACGCGGCGATGAGCGGCAGCTGGGTCGGGTCCTTACGAGGAGCTTCCGGTGTGGCGGCCTTCAGCGCCGGCGGCAGCGTGTCGCGTGGCGGCGGCACAGCATCGACGCGAAACGTGCCTTCCGTCCACTCGAGCGCGCCCACGAAGTCCGCCGCGGTGCCTCCATCGATGCTGACGTCGTCGAGCTCGCCTTTTTCGTAGTAGGCGATGGCGAGTCGACCTCGGTTCTCGAGCAGCAGTCGCCCGGTGAGCGCTGCGTTCTCGCAGTAGCGCATCAGCTCCGCAGGAGGATGAACGCCGAGCGAGCCCCGCCGCGTCGTGTCGGTGCCTCTCGAAACAGGAAGGTGAGGAAGCTTCGGGTAGACGGCGAACTGACCCTCGCGAAGCGAGAGCAGGACCTCCAGCGCCCGCTCCTGATCTTCGGGCGCGCCGTCCTCGGCGATCTGCCCATGCACCAGCCGGATGGTCCCGGACCCTGCCGTGCTCTCGAAGGAAAGGACGCCCGTCGCGCCGATCTCCTCGAGGCCGCCGAGCACTTCCTCGACGCCGCCCTCAGGAATGGTCCCTTGGAATGCGGCCTGCGTTGCCATGACTGCTGGAAGTGCTGCGACGCGGCGCGATTGTCAAGCAGCACGAACGTCTTGGAGTGCCTGCAATCGTTCCAGAATTTCCATGTTTACGTGTCGACCGAAGAGCCCTCTGCTTGGACGAGCGGACGCTGCCGTGAGGCGAAAATCCTGCGCGTGGCGAGCGATTTACGAAACATCCGCGCGGTCCGCGAAAAAGGAGGAGAGGAGTCCAAGGACGCCTTGTTTTCAGGGCCTCTGAAACGTTAGAGTCGCTTCAACCAAGCAGCCAATAGTTCGATTGCTGCAACCTTTACTTCGCCGGGAAGGTGGGTGCGATGTCTGAACCAAACAGTGATTTTCGTCGCGAGCTCGAAGCCCGCGGCGTATCTCGTCGCGAGTTCATTGGGTTTTGCTCTGCGATGGCGGTGATGTTCGGGCTTCCGAAGGGCGCCACCGCAATGATCGCGGATGCGATCGAGAACAAGCCGAAACCGACGCTCGTGTGGGTCAACTTCCAAGACTGCGCGGGCAACTCGGAGTCGTTCCTGCGGGCGAGCAAACCCACAGCGGCCGAAGTGATCCTCGACCTGATCTCGATCGACTACCACGAGGTGATCATGGCTGCGGCCGGCCACCAAGCGGAGGAGAACCTCCACTCGGTCGTCGTGAATCAGAAAGGGCAGTACCTCGCCGTCGTCGAGGGGTCGATCCCGACAGGCGCGAATGGAGCCTACTGTACCGTTGGCGGACGTTCCGCATATGACATCGCAAACGAGGTCTGCGGCAACGCGCTTGCCACGATCGCGGTCGGAACCTGTGCTTCGTTCGGCGGCATCCCCGCCGCCTCGCCGAACCCGACCGGAGCCCTCGGCGTCGCGGATGCGGTTCCGGACCTGAAGAACTTGATCAACCTTTCGGCGTGTCCGGTGAACGCGCAGAACCTCACCGCGACCCTGGTCTACTTCCTGACGTACGGGCGTTTCCCCGCGCTCGACAAGCTGAATCGCCCGATTTTCGCGTACGGAAAGTCGATCCACGACAACTGCGAACGTCGCGCGCACTACGACTCCGGACAGTACGTCGAAGCGTGGGGCGACGAGGCCCACCGGAACGGGCACTGCCTCTACAAGATGGGGTGCAAGGGGCCCGTATCGTTTCAGAACTGTCCGAACGTCGGCTGGAACGACAACACGAGCTGGCCGATCGCGTGCGGACACGGCTGCATCGGCTGCGCAGAGCCGGACTTCTGGGACAAGATGACGCCCTTCTACGCGCACTTACCCGGCTTCCCAGGATTCGGGACGGGTTCGGACATCGACAAGATCGGGTTCTGGGCGACCATCGGCGTCACGACCGCGTTTGCCGCACACACCCTCGTCCACCTCGGGAAGAAGCTCGCGGGTCCGGGGGCCGACCACGCATCCATGCTGCCGCCACAGGCAGAGCCCCCATCCGATGAAGGAGGTGCAGAATGACTCACATCGTTGTCGACCCGGTCACGCGGATCGAAGGACACCTTCGCATCGAGGCGGAGATCGACCAGGGCCAGGTGTCGAACGCTTGGTCCTCCTCCACGATGTTTCGTGGAATCGAGATCATCTTGCAGGGGCGGGACCCGCGCGATGCCTGGGCGTTTTGTCAGCGAATTTGCGGGGTATGCACGACGGTTCACGCGATCGCCTCCATCCGCGCGGTCGAAGACGCCATCGGCGCAAAACCGCCCCCAAACGCGCGGCTACTGCGAAACCTCATCATCGCGTCCCAGTGCATCCAGGACCACGTGGTCCACTTCTATCACCTGCACGCGCTCGACTGGGTAGACATCGTGTCCGCGCTGAAGGCGGATCCGGCCGCGACGTCGAAGCTCGCGCAGTCGATCTCGGACTGGCCTAAGTCGAACCCGAAATACTTCGCCGACATTCAGGCACGCGTGAACGGGCTCGTCGAGCGAGGTCAGCTTGGACCGTTTGCAAACGCGTACTGGGGCCATCCGTCGTACAAGCTGCCGCCGGAAGCCAACCTGATGGCCGTCGCCCACTACCTCGAGGCTCTCGACTGGCAGCGCGAGTTCATCAAGATTCATGCGATCCTGGGCGGGAAAAACCCGCACCTCCAGAGCTTCCTCGTCGGCGGCATGGCCACGCCGGTCGACCCGAACGCGCAGGCATCGCTCAACATCCAAACCATCGCAGCGCTCAAAGAGCTGATCGAGAGCGGGAGGCGCTTCGTGAGCCAGGTCTACATCCCTGACCTGCTCGCTGTCGCCTCGTTCTACAAGGACTGGGCGGGCTATGGAGGCGGCGTCGGCAACTTCATGGTGTACGGGGACTATCCGCTCGACGACGAAGCAACCCCCGACAAGTTCATCAAGTCCGGGATCATTCGCAACCAGGACCTCAGCGTGATCGAGGAGTTCGACCCTTCGAAGATCACGGAGGAGATCACGCACTCCTGGTACACGTACGACGAAGGCGAGTCGGCGAAGCTCCACCCGGCACAGGGAGAAACGAACCCGAACTACACCGGTCCGGAACCTCCATACGAGCGGCTCAACGTCGCGGAGAAGTACTCGTGGTTGAAGTCGCCTCGCTACGACGGCGTTCCGATGGAAGTCGGACCGCTGGCGCGCATGCTGGTCAACTACGCCCAGGGCCACGAACAGGTCGTCCCTCAGGTGAACCACGTGCTGAAGACGTTGGGCGTCGGTCCGGAAGCGCTGTTCTCCACTCTCGGACGCGTTGCCGCAAGAGGCATCGAGACACAGATCCTGGTCGACAAGATCGGCGACTTCGTGGACGAGCTCGCCGCGAACATGGGGCAGGGTGAGCTTCGCATTCACGACAACTCGAAGTGGGAGCCATCGAGTTGGCCGAAGGACGCGGTCGGGGCCGGCTTTCACGAGGCGCCGCGCGGTGCGCTCGGCCACTGGGTCCACGTCCAGGACGAGAAGATCGCCCGCTACCAGTGCGTCGTTCCGAGCACCTGGAACGCGGGACCGCGCGACGGCAGTGACACCCCAGGCCCCTACGAGGCGGCCCTCGTCGGCACGCCGATCGCCGACCCCGAGCAGCCGATCGAGATCCTACGGACGGTCCATTCCTTCGACCCTTGCCTCGCCTGTGGCGTGCACGTGGTCGAGCCTGGAGGGCGCGAGATCACTCGCGTGAAGGCGCGATGAGCCCTCCGCCCGCAGTGCGTGTCGCCGACGAAGGGGTTCGCCCCCAGGTCGCGCCCAAGAAGTTCGATGTCGAGGGGATCGAGCGCGTCTACGTCTGGGACATCGTCGTCCGGTCAACCCATTGGTTTACGATGATCGCGATCCTCGTGCTCACATTCACGGGGATCTACATCGGGAACCCGTACCTGATTCCAGAGAGCGCGGCGGACGGGCAGATGATGATGGCGACGGTCAAGGTCGTGCACTTCTACACGGCGATCGTGTTCACGATCTTGGTGGTGGTGCGGATCTACTGGATGTTCGCCGGCTCGTACTACGCACGCTGGCACCAGTTCGTGCCCATCGGCAAACGGCGGCGGGGCGACATCCTGAAGATGATCAAGTTCTACTCGCTTCTGAGCAAGGATCCCCCACTCAACGTGGGTCACAACCCGCTCGCGGGCATGACGTATCTGCTCGTCTACGGACTGTATATCCTCATGATTCTCACGGGGTTCGCGATCTATGCGGTGAGCGCGAGCGGGTACATGGAGTACTTCGACTTCCTGGTTCCGCTCTTCGGCGGCGTGCAGACCGCCCGCTGGATCCATCACCTGGCGATGTGGTTCATCCTTGGTTTCTTTGCACATCACATCTGGAGCGCGATTCTCGTGTCGCGGCTCGAGGGCATGGGGCTGATCGACTCGATGTTTAGCGGCTACAAGTTCCTTCCCCGCCGCTGGCGAAGTCGGCTTCGACTGAGCTGGCGAGATCGGGACAAGCCATATCCAGAAGATGAATGAGCGCACCGCGGTCTTGGTCCTTGGACTCGGCAACGTCGTCTGCACGGACGATGGTGCGGGTATCGCCGCGATCCACAAACTGATCCGGGAGTACGACATGGCCGAAGGCGTTCGCGCGCTCGACGGTGGAACGCTCGGCCTGTCTCTGCTGCCCTTGGTCGACAGTGCCGACCAGGTGATCCTCGTCGACGCGATCAACGGAAACGGGCCGCCAGGGACGCTCCTGCGTATCGAGGGCGACGAGGTCGCGCCCGCCGTGTACGAGCGGTTGTCGCCGCACCAGATCGGCGTCGCCGACCTCTTGGCCGGAGCGAGCCTTCTCGATAAATACCCCGAAAGAGTGGTGATTTTGGGCGTCGTCCCCGAGTCCATCGAGCTCGGACTCGAACGCACGCCGAACGTCCAAGCCGCCATACCCGCCCTGGTCGAGCGCGTAGTCGAAGAGCTGACCGAGCTCGGGTATCCGCCCGTACCGTCGGAGAACCGTGATGAAGGTCATGGGAGCACTGCTCATGTCGCTCGCACTCTCGGCGTGTAGTTCCGACGAGCGAAGCGTCGACGTGGAACGCATCTCGGTGCCCATCTCCGTTCTCGCCTCCGATAGTGCGCGCATGCGTGGCCGCGAGATCTTCGTGAGCAAGTGTGCCCTGTGTCATGGCGAGCGCGCCGACGGGAACGGAGTGCGCAGCAAGGGCCTCTCGCGGAAGGCGGTCGACTTCACGAGCACTGGCTGGCGAGCGCGCGTGACGCCGGAGTACTTATTTCGGGTCGTGAGCGAAGGAAAACGCGGCACCTCGATGCCGGCATGGCCAACGCTGAGCAACGCCGAGAAGTGGGACGTGATCGCGTACGTGCTGAGCGTCTCCGAGGACGGCCGATGACGGCCCTTGATCATCGAGCCGCTTTCGGGCGAAAAAGAGCGAATCCGAAGGAATTGAGATGTGTTTAGGAGTGCCAGGTAAAGTCGTCGAAGTCGACGCGGAGATGCAGATTGCCACCGTCGACTTCTGGGGCGTGAAGAAGCAGGTGCGCCTCGAAGTTTGCGACGCCCCAGTGGCGCCCGGTGACTACATCTTGAACCACGTGGGCTTTGCGATTCGTCGAATCCCTCCGGAAGACGCCGCCGAAACCCTTGCGCTCTACGACGAGCTCCTCCGACTCGCGGGCGAAGGCGACCTGATGGCCGACGACGTCCGGGGTGAGATTGGAGCCGCTTCCGACCCAGCCGGGGCGGCGGGAGGACCCGATGGCGGCGAGTGACGCGAGGCCGCGGCTCGAGTTCAGAGACCCGATCCGGGCTCGAGGGCTCATCGATAGGTTGGGTCAGCTCGTCGACCAGTCGGACCATGCGCCCGTCTCCCTGATGCACGTCTGTGGGAGTCACGAACAGGCCATCGCGAAGTTCGGCCTTCGAGCGTCGTTTCCTCGTGAGTTGCAGGTGATTATGGGTCCCGGCTGCCCGGTTTGCGTGACGGATGTCCCCGAGGTGGACGAGGCGATCGCGCTCGCGAAGCAGGGCGTCCGGGTCGCGACCTATGGCGATATGCTTCGAGTGCCAGGGACCTCTCTTTCGCTAGCGGACGCGAAGGCCGAAGGCGCGCGCATCGACGTCGTCTACAGCGTGACTCAGGCGGTCGAGCTTGCGCATTCCGCCGACGAAGACGTCGTGTTCTTCGCCTCCGGCTTCGAGACCACGGCTGTCGCCACCGCGGCCGTGCTGGTCGCGGATCCCCCAGCCAACTTCTCCGTGCTCTCCGCACACAAGTACATCCCCCCGGTCATGGAGATCGTGGCGGAGATGCCCGAAACCAAAATCGAGGGCTTCCTCGCCGCGGGCCATGCTGCGACGATCACGGGATCGGCGGTGTTCGAGAAGTTCGTCGAGCGGCATCAGCTTCCCGTTGTCATCGCTGGCTTCGAACCGCTCGACGTGCTGGCGGGGCTCGTGAAGCTCGTCGAGCTGATCAACAGCGGAACTCCGCGCGTCGTCAACGCCTTTCCGCGGTGCGTCACACGGGAGGGAAACACCAACGCCCAGAAGCTTTTGTGGCGTGTTTTCAAGCCTACGGGGGGCCGGTGGCGGGGAATCGCCCATGTCCCCAATGGCAACCTGAGACTGCGTGACGAAGTCGCGCATTACGACGCGAGGAAGCGGTTCTCGATCGACGCATCGTCGCTTTGGGACCACGCGCCCGCGAAGCTCGTTCAGCAGTGCCAGTGCGGAGACATCATGGCCGGAATCGCCTCCCCGTCGGACTGCGTCTTGTTCGGCAAAGAGTGCACACCCGACAATCCGGTCGGCGCATGCATGGTGAGCACCGAGGGCACCTGTCGGATCTGGCATCAGTACGGCGGGCGACCTGACCTTCGTCGTAGCGGCGAGCGAGGCGCCGCATGACGCGCAACGTCCGATTGGTAGAAGATCGAATCACGCTCAAGTACGGCACCGGCGGGGGCGCGATGCGCGCGCTGATCGAGCAGGTGTTCTCGCGCGGGCTCGGCGACGCGTCCGGCAGCGAAGTGGGCCTTGCGGACATGGACGATGGCGCTGCGATTCGCGTCGGCGATCGCTACCTCGTCCTGGCCACGGACTCGCACGTGGTGAAGCCCATCTCGTTTCCGGGGGGCGATATCGGGCGCCTCGCAGTCTGTGGAACCGTCAATGATCTCGCGATGATGGGCGCTACTGAGCCCCTTGCACTCAGCTGTGCGGCAGTGCTCGAGGACGGGTTCCTTCGGGCCGACCTCGAAGCGATCTGGGAGTCGATTCGAGAGAGCTGCAAGGAGGCGGGAACCACCATCGTGACGGGCGATACGAAGGTGATGGGGCACGGCGAGGTGGATGGTTTGGTGCTCAACACGACAGGAGTGGCACTCACCAAGCGCGTCGTCCGTGACTCGGGTCTCCGGCCCGGCGACAAGATTTTGGTGACCGGAACGATGGGCGACCACGGGCTCGCGATCATGGCGACGCGAAACGAGCTCGCACTCGACACGACCTTGGAGTCAGACGTAGCCCCATTGAACTCACTCGTGCGTCGTGTGCTCGACGTCGGCGGCGATGGGATCGTGGCCATGAAGGATCCAACGCGCGGTGGGCTCTCGAGCGCCCTGCACGAGATGGCCGAGAAGAGTCGCGTCGGCGTCGTGCTCGACGAGGCCGCGATCCCGATGCGCGAGGAAGTGCGCGCGGTGGGCGAGCTGCTCGGCATCGACCCGCTGGTCTCGGCCAACGAAGGGAAAGCTGTCGTGGGGCTTCGGCCGGAAGTGGCCGATGCGGTCCTCGACGCCGTTCGCGCTCATCCACAGGGCAGAAATGCTGCAATTATAGGGGAATCCGTCGAAGAGCGACCAGGTTTCGTCGTGCTCGATACCGGGTATGGAAGCCGGCTCTTGTCCGAAGCCGAGGGCGAGCTGCTGCCGAGGATCTGCTGACTCATGGATGCGATGAAACACATTCGAGTCGAGCGAGCCGGAGCGGTGGGGATACTCACCATCGCACGAAGAGAGCGGCTGAACTCCCTCGACGTAGAGACCGCACAGGACTTTCGAAGAGCGGGGCTTCAGCTAGCACGCGACCGTGACGTGCGCGCGGTTATCGTGCGAGGAGAGGGCGGCATGTTCTGTAGCGGCGCGGACCTGAAGTACATCCGCGACGGCGGTGATCAAAGTGAGCTCGGTTACCTCCAGCCGAGCACGCGCGAAGTCGATGAAGGCTACGGCGAGATCTTCAAACAGATCCTCGAGTACATCCACTCCACCATCTCCGAAATTCGTCGCGCCCCGAAGCCGTTCATCGCAGCGGTGGACGGACCCGCCGCCGCAGGTGGATTTGGGATCGCGATGTCCTGCGACCTCGTCATCGCGTCGGAGCGGGCATGGTTCGAGTGGGCCTACTTCAAGACCGGGCTCACCGGCGCGGAGAGCTCGACGTTTCTGCTTCCACGTCTCCTTGGGCTTCGAAAGGCGCTCGAGCTCGTGCTTCTAAACCCTCGGCTCGTCGCGCGAGAGGCGCTGGAGTGGGGGCTGATTAACCGTGTGGTTCCGGACACTTCACTGGACGCGGAAGTGCTCGAGGTGGCCCAGCAGCTCGCGGCCGCGCCAACCAAGGCTGTCGGCGTTGCCAAAGGACTGCTCAATCAGGCGGCGGGAATGGACCGGCTCGACGTGCACCTCGACGCGGAGCTCACCGAGCTATCTCGCATCGCGGACGGACCGAACTTCAAAGAAGGGCTCGCGGCGTTCTTCGCGAAGCGTCCGGCGGAGTTCGAAAGCGAGTAGACGATGCATGAGTATTCGATCGTAGCGTCCTTGATCGACCGCGTGGAGCGCGAGGCAACGATGTATGAAGGCGCCCGGGTTCAGAAGCTGCACGTCAGCATTGGCGAGCTTGCCGGCGTCGAGCTCGATCTTCTGACGGTCGCCTTCGAGACGTTCCGCGATCGCACCGTTTGCGAGAACGCCGAGCTCAGTATTCGCACCGTGGAGCCGATTTGGACATGCCCCGAGTGCGAAAGACAGTTGCTTCGCGGCGCGATCCTCAGATGCGAGACGTGCGGCCGTCCGGCGCGGATGACTCAGGGCGATGAAATCATCTTGGAACGAATTGAAATGGAGGCCCCCCATGTGTGAGACCTGCGGCTGCGGCGACCCGGAGGTCGTCCCGATCGAGGTGCAGGAGCGAATCCTGTCCGACAATGATGCTCAGGCAGAGCATAACCGCAAGCATTTCAATGACTTAGGCGTGCTTGCGATCAACCTGATGGGCTCGCCCGGAGCGGGCAAGACCGCGGTGCTCGAGGCGACGGCGCAAAGCGCCGGCAGCGACATCATGCTCGGTGCGGTGAGCGGAGACCTCGCGACGGACCGCGACGCGGATCGACTGAACGCCTCCGGAATCGTGTCGGCGACGATCACGACCGGCTCCGCGTGCCATCTCGACGCGCGCCTCGTACATCATGCGCTTCATCACTTCCCGTCGGACGATCACGACATCTTCTTCATCGAGAACGTCGGCAACTTGGTGTGCCCCGCGATCTACGATCTTGGTCAGGCAGCAAACGTCGTTGCTCTGTCCGTCACCGAAGGGGAAGACAAACCGCTCAAGTATCCCGTGATGTTCCAGAAAGCGGACCTCGTTCTCCTGACGAAGGTCGACCTCATTCCGCACCTCGACTTCGACGTCGCGGCGGTTGAAGATGCGCTGTCGCGCGTGATGCCAAGAGCGGCGATGCTGAAGGTCTCCGCGAAAACGGGCGAGGGAATCGACCGGTGGATCGCGTGGCTCAACGAGAGACGCCCTGCTCGACCCTCGGACCCCACGATGCACCCGCATCGGCATCATCACCACGAGCACCCATAGGCCCCGTCCCGCGGTCGCATCGAGATCGACTACAGTCTGGACAAGGCGGGATGTAGCTCTAGGCTTCTGAATGGTAAGGGTATGAATTTGCGAATGAATTGGTCCAAATGGCTGTTGATTGCCGCATTGGTTCCGGCACTTCAAGGCTGCACGCAGGTCGACGCGGGCAACCTCGGTGTCGTTACGAAGTGGGGTGAGATCCAGGACGAGGCGCTTCCGGAGGGCATCCACTTTCGACTCCCCGTGAAGACGCGCATCATCAACATCTCGACGCGCGTTCACAAGATGGAGGCGAGCGCGACCGCATCTTCGAAAGACCTGCAGGTCGTCTCGACGAAGATCGCTCTTAACTATCGCCTCGACGCATCGCGCGTCGTCGAGATCTTCCGGAACATCGGAACGCTGTATGTGGTCGAGGGCACGATCATCGATCCTGCGTTGCAGGAATCGCTGAAGAAGGCGACCGCTCAGTACACAGCCGAAGAGCTCATCACGAAGCGGCAACAGGTCAAAGAGACCCTCGCTGACAGCATTCGCGCGACACTCGAGAAGAGCGATGTGTTGGTGACCGAACTGTCGATCACGGACTTCCAGTTCGACCCTCAGTATCAGCAGGCCGTCGAGTCGAAACAGGTTGCCGAGCAGCGCGCTCTGACGGCGCGCAACGATCTTGCGCGCATCAAGGTGGAAGCGGAGCAAGCGGAAGCGCAGGCGCGTGGCCAAGCCAACGCAATGCTCGCTCGTGCCGAAGCCGAGGCCAAAGCGCAGGAGCTCTTGCGGAAGACCATCAGTCCGGAAATCGTGTACTTACGCGCGGTCGAGAAGTGGAACGGAACGCAGCCGGTCGTCGTCGGCGAGGGCGGCGCGATCCTCGACATGGGAGCGATCAAAAAGGCTGCAGGTCGCTGACTTTCAGAAGCCGAGAATGAAGTGGCCGTACGCCCAAGTGGCGGGCGCGGTAAACGCCAACGCGTCTACGCGGTCGAGGATGCCTCCGTGACCCGGTAGTATTCCTCCGCTATCTTTGACTCCGCTGCTTCGCTTGAGCACGGACATCAAGAGGTCGCCCCCTTGGCCTGCGGCGCCGCCGATCACGCCGAGTGCAATCGCGTCGATCGGGGTCATGCCCGGTAGGAAGAAACTCATGATCAGGGAACCGACCACCGCAGCTGCGAGTCCCCCCGCAGAGCCTTCGAGCGTCTT
Organism: uncultured Myxococcales bacterium; assembly: GCA_965601515.1. Taxonomy (GTDB): domain Bacteria; phylum Myxococcota_A; class Polyangia; order Polyangiales; family Houyiibacteriaceae; genus SG8-38. Next base: position 61,364 of record CBFCWN010000009.1, read on the forward strand.
CTTCGGCGAGATGCGCGGCGCGAGCTTGGTCTTCCCGAACTTGCGACCGACGAAATACGCGGCGGTATCGCTTCCCCACGCCAACACCATCGTGAGCAACACCCATGCGCCGGTGGGATCGAAATCGCGCACCATGGCCACGGGAGCAAGCGTCCCCCCAACGTAGATCGGAGTCGCGAGCAGCCATCCGACGCGCACGCCGGCGTTCACAAGAGGGTCGTCTTGCAAGAGACTCCACGCCATCGAGCCGAGTACGATGATCAGCACGACGCCGTACAGCGTCGCCGCGTCTTCGGCGCGCATCACCGTGTATCCGAAAAGGACAGAGCTCACCGCTCCCCAAGTACGAAGGCCCCGCGACGACGGAACCTTCATCGACATGAGCTCGTAGCCGCCAATGGCGATCGCGACCAGCACGAACGATGGCCACAACCAGTTCGGCCCTCCGAACATCATCCAGAGGATGATCGGGATGAGAGGAGCGACCGTGACGACGCGAAGCGTGGTGCCAGACAATCGGCTCTTTGCCGTAGGCTGCTCCGCGACGTCACTCATATCGCTCGCTCCAACTCGTCGCTCGAATCGACGGTGGACGGCGCCTTGGCACCCGGCACGAGGCCGAACCGGCGATCGCGAGACTGGTACGCCTCGATCGCAGAGTAGAGTGAAATAGCGTCGAAATCAGGCCAAAGCACGTCCGTGAACACGAACTCTGCATAGGCTGAACCCCAAATCAAGAAGTTGCTGATGCGCTGCTCGCCGCTGGTACGAATGAGGAGGTCGACGGGACCCACGTGCGCCGACGGGAGCTCCGCATCGAGCGCATCGACGTCGATGTCTTCGGGATCGATCTCACCGGCGCGCGCCTTGCGCGCAAGCTCCCGCGCCGCGTCGGCAAGCTCTTCTCGACCGCCATACGAGAGGGCCAACGTGAGCGTCATCCCGTCCAAGTGCTCGGTCTCCGCCATCAAGGAGCGGAGCTTCGTCTGGGCGCGGACAGGAAGTTTGTGCAGACGCCCGATCGCCGAGAGTCGAATCTTGTTGTCGATCAGCTCGTCTCGCTCGGACACGAGGCAATCGCAAAGCAGGTTGACCAGCGCATCGATCTCCGACTGCGGTCGGTCCCAGTTCTGCTCACTGAACGCGTACAGAGTCAGGGCTGGGATCCCAAGACGCCGTGCGGCTCGCATCGTGGCTCGCACGGCATCGGAACCCCGCTCGTGCCCTGCCGTCCGCGCCTGACCGCGCGACTTCGCCCATCGCCCGTTGCCATCCATGATGATAGCGACGTGTCGTGGCAGACCGCTGACGTCGACCAACCCCATGGCGAGCGAGTATCATGCGCCTACCGGCGCAGCAAGAACGTGGCCCGAGGCCAATTACGACAGAATATGCATTAAATGTTTTTGTTCACGGCGTTTATGTCATTAATAGTTTTTGATCATGCCAGATCTGTGAAAGCCGCGCCGCTGATGTGCGTTGAAAGGGTTCCGCAAATGGTTATGTTGCTGAGATACGATGGCTGACCGCGATTTCTATGAGATTCTAGGGGTTTCGCGGAGCGCAGCCGCCGACGAGATCAAGAAGGCCTATCGGAATCTCGCGCGCGAGCTGCACCCGGACAGGAACCCCGACAACAAGGCTGCGGAAGACCGATTCAAGGACGTCTCCGCCGCATACGAAGTCCTATCCGACGCGGAGAAGCGGAAACTCTACGACGAGTTCGGCGAGTTGGGGCTCCGCGAGGGCTTCGACGCCGAATCGTATCGTGCGGCCACTCAGGGAGTGGGTGGGTTCGCCGGCGGCGGCTTCGGGGGCGGCGGCGGAGGCTTCGACTTCGGCGACTTGTTCAACCAGGCGCCGCGAGGCGGTGGGGGCGCCCAGTTCGACTTCAACCTAGAGGACCTCTTCGGCGGGCGTCGCGGAGGCGGCACGTACGTCCGCATGCCGCAGCGAGGGGCGGACCTCGAGTCGGAAGTGACCGTCGACTTCAGGGACGCCGTCCTCGGCTGCACGCGCGAGCTCACTCTTCGCAGCACCGAGGGGGAACGCACCATCAAGGTTCGGATTCCGGCGGGAGTGCGAAACGACGGCAAGATCCGCCTCCGAGGTCAAGGGGGCAAGGGCTCGGACGGAGGACCGGATGGGGACATCCTCCTCAAGGTTCGGGTCCGCAAACACCCCTACTTTTCGATGCGAGGAAAGCAGCTGCACGTGAAGGTGCCGGTGACCCCGCTCGAGGCCTACGCCGGCGCGAAGGTGTCGGTCCCTACGCCAGAGGGGAGCGTCCAGCTGTCGATCCCGGCGGGCTCGAAGAACGGCGCCAAGCTTCGACTGCGTGGCAAGGGCATCGAGCAAAAGGGCAAGCCGCGCGGAGACCTGATCGCACACCTCGAAGTGGTCCTGCCCGACCCAGGCTCCGAAGCGGTGACCGAGGCGCTCGAGACCGTCCAGGAGGCCTTCGATGGAAACCCGCGGTCGGAGCTGGAGCTCTAGGCGAGCACGCAGCTCCGGCGCAACGCGTTCCGGTGGAGGCTGGCTGGCTGGTCTTCGGGACACCAGGCGGCTCCGAGCGGGATTCCCGAGCCGGCGGGTCGTGCACACGGACTCGTTTCACGTGAAACGCGGAGGCGGGTCTGCGGGACACAGTGGGGCCGGTGCCAGTCGGACTCCCGGGCCGACGAGCCCGTCACGCAGACGCGTTTCACGTGAAACACCGCCGTCGCCTTGGGAGCGCCTGCGAAGGTCGTTTCACGTGAAACACATGGACCTCATCGGCCGACACCCGTCCGCCCGTTTCACGTGAAACACGGGCCGGGTTTGACCCGCCGCCGGACCCCATCTAAGCCTGTCTCCATGGGCTTTGAGACCCAGATTCGGGGAGCCCTCCTCGAGCTCGAACGAGAGGGACTCCGTCGGCATCCGAAGCGAGTTTCCGGCGCCCAGGGCCCCGAAATCGAGATCGACGGCCGTCGAACCCTCTGCTTCTGCTCCAACAACTATCTCGGCTTGGCCGACCACCCCCGCATCGCCGAAGCGCTGCGAGCCACGCCGGGCGAGGAGGGCGTCGGAGCGGCGGCCTCTCGTCTCATCACGGGCACCATGGACGCGCACGAAGAGCTCGAGTCCGCGCTCGCATCCTTTCAGCGGCTCCCAGACGCTCTGGTCTTCTCGTCCGGATATGCGGCGAACGTGGGCACGATCCAGGCCCTCGTCGGTCGCGGTGACGTCGTCTTCAGCGACGCCCTGAATCACGCGAGTCTGATCGACGGCGCGCGGCTCTCGCGTGCGGCAATCCACGTGTTCCAACACGGCGACGCGGACCATCTGGAGGCTCTGCTCCGAGCGCACCGAGGCAACGCCGTTCGCGCGCTCATTCTCACCGACAGCCTGTTCTCGATGGACGGCGACCGTGCGCCCCTGAAGGAGCTCGCGACGCTGGCGCGCGACCACGACGCCGGACTTCTCGTCGACGAGGCCCACGCGCTTGGGGTGTTCGGGCCACAGGGACGCGGGCTGTGCGCGGAGTTGGGCGTGGTCCCTGACGTTCTGATCGGCACGCTTGGGAAGTCCTTCGGAGTCTCTGGAGCCTACGCAGCCGGCTCGGTCGAGCTGGTGTCGTTCCTCCGCAATCGCGCGCGGAGTTTCGTCTATTCGACCGCTCCTCCGCCCGCGGTCGCACGTGCGGCGCTCGCGGCGATCCCGCTCGTCCAAGGTGCGCAGGAGCGCCGGGCCGCGCTGTTCGCCCACGCACGGCAGCTCCGTCAGGGTCTACGGGCTCTCGGTTATGAAATCGACAGCGAGGACAGTCAGATCATTCCGGTCCATATCGGCGAAAACGAGCGTACAATGAAGCTGTCGGCGGAGCTGCTCGACCGGGGCGTGTTCGTTCAGGGGATTCGCCCGCCTACGGTTCCCGTTGGGTCCGCGCGGCTGAGACTCACCGCAATGGCGACACATCGCCCGGACCAGATCGAACGCGCCCTCGAGGCATTCGCCTCGTTGGCTCCGCGCGGTTAGGAGGTTGGCCATGAGAGGGGCATTCATCACAGCGACAGGCACGGGCGTTGGGAAGACCTGGCTCGCCAGCGCGCTCACCAGAGCATGCGTTCAACGTGGAACGAAGGTCGCGGCGATCAAACCGATCGAAACCGGGGTCGACCCGGACCCGCTCGACGCGCTCGAGCTCGCGCGCGCCTGCAACGACGAATCTCTCGCGCACGCCGAGGGGTTGTACCGAGCAAAGGAACCGCTCGCTCCATACTCGATCGAGAAACGTGGAGGACCGCAAGTGGGTTCGCTGCGGGCACTCGCCAAGCGCGTGCGCGAGCTGGCCAGCGACTCGGACTATGCGGTCGTCGAAGGTGCGGGCGGCGTACTGGTGCCGCTCGATCAGGATCACACGATTGCCGATCTCGCGAAGCTCTTGGATCTGCAGACCGTCGTCGTCGCGAGGAACGAGCTCGGCGTTCTTTCGTACACCCTCACTGCCGTCGAGGCGCTTCGCAAACGCAGCGTGTCCGTCCGTGCGATCGTGCTGAACCACGTCGATCGATCGCAACGACAGGACCTCAGTCGAAGCTCGAACGCCGACGTGCTCACCGATCTTCTACCCCGCATTCCGGTGCTCCGTGCGCCTCGTGTGCAGAGTCCGGAAGATCTGGTCGACGCAGCGGGTCAACTTTGTAATATATTGAAAATATGAGGGTTTTCGCTGATTGCTTGAGTACTAAATTCGATACTCAATCAGAACGCGCCTGATACCATGAGTCCGGTCGGCGAGATCGAGAATCGCGTCTCGCGCTTCTCTTTCACGCGCCTTGCGCTGACCGCAAACCAGGCCGCGCTTCCCACCAGCGCGGCAAGACCGACGCCTCCGTAGACCCACGTCCACGTCGTCGCTGAGTGCTCCGACACGCACATGCCGCCCACGTCTTGCGAGCAGGTTCCGTTCTTCGCCAAGCCCACGCTCATCGCAGCGATGCCTCCGGCGCCCAGCGCAGCAAGCGTCGTCCCGCCGGCGATCGTCGCAGTCGGCAACCGTTTGCCGTCGAGCGGATCCGGAGTCGGCGGCTCGTAACGGATCGCCGCTTCCTCGAGCGCAAGCTCCGTCACCTCTCGCTGTGCAATCGAACGCTCGAGCGCGTCGATGCGTTGCCGCACTTCGGCTGCGCGCGTCGGCTTCTCCGTCTCTGCGAGATAGCGTTCGAACGCGTCCAACGCTTCTTCTTCGCGCTGCAGTCGATCGGCGGCGACACCGATGTTGTACTGAAGCTCGGCTCGGCGACTCAACTCATACGCGTGTCGAAAGTACGCGAGTGCAGTTTCGTAGTCGGCCTCTTCGAACGCGAAGCGGCCGCGTTCGAAGTACTCACGACCTCCGTTGTCGTCGGTCGTTTTCTGAGCCAGCGCTGTCGAGGACAGAACGGCGAGCGCGACGAACATGCCGACGCCCACGACGAGCTTTGCGAGGTTCCCCACCATGGCTACAAGGTAGAGGTTCGCGGGACCCCCCGGCAACTCCGTAACCGCACGAATTTTCAGGTGATCCACGGTATGCGGGCCGTCGTCGAGTTGCACGCCAGAGGAGCGCCGCTATACGATGGCCCTCGTTTCCAGGGGTTGTAGCTCAGTTGGGAGAGCGCCGCGTTCGCAATGCGGAGGTCAGGGGTTCGATTCCCCTCAGCTCCAC
>CBFCWN010000010.1:0-65709 GCA_965601515.1 uncultured Myxococcales bacterium
GGCACACGCTTCGGTCCGACGACGAGATGAAGCTGGTCTGCGTCTTCAATCCACCCGTCACGGGAACGGAAATTCACGATGACGAGGGCGCGTATCGGATGCCCGAAGAGGACTGATTTGGTCCCCTCGGTTCGAGCCGCTACCTTGATCGGTCATTCCGCTCGTAGACGCTGCAGCCCGTCTTTGGCGGTGACGGGACCTTTGCTCGCGCCGATCTCTGCACTGCAAGGACCGAACGAAGTCTGGGCCTACGCGTCCTCCTCCGCCACCTCGATCCCGGCGAGGGCCAGGAGCTTCAGAGCGTTACTGGTTTGGACGATGCCGGGGCGAACGTGGTAGTCGAAGATCATCTCGCCGTCTCGCTCGATATCGGTGAAATGGACGTTGTGAAGCCGGTCGGAATAGTCGGCTTCGAGAATGGCAAGTTGGGTGTCGTGGGTTGCAACGAGCCCGGTAGCGCCGCGATCGAGCAGGTGCATGAGCACGGCTTTGGCGCCGAGATGTCGGGCTCGCTCGTTCGTGCCGCGAAGAAGCTCATCCAGCAGAAAGAGCACTGGTGGATCGGTCTCGAGGTCGTGGACGACCATGCGCAGCTTGTTGAGCTCGGCGAGGAAGTAACTTGCGCCCTGTTGGAGGGAGTCTTGGACACGCATGCTCGCGCGCAGCCGCACGTACGGCACCTGCATTCGGTCCGCACAGACGGGGCCCCCGGCAAGAGCGAGAGCGACGTTGAGGCCGACCGCTCGGAGGAGCGTGCTCTTCCCGGCCATGTTGGAGCCGGTGACGATGAGGGCGGTGCCGAGGCCGCGAAGCGCGACGTCGTTGTCAACGCGAGTGTCGGCTTGCAGCAAGGGGTGTGCGAGCTGTGTTGCTCGTAGCGGCTCCGAGGAGTTGACGACCTCAGGCAGGCGGGCCGCGGGGTCGAGCTCGAGCAGACAGGCGAGAGACGCCAAGGCCTCGAGCTCGGCGAGCGCTTCGAACCAGGCAGAGACGTGCTGTCCGGATCGGCGGTTCCAAGCTTCGAGGCCTCGGAGCACGTTGAGGTCCCAAAGCAGCAGCGGGTTGATGAAGACGTGTGCGAGGGGTTGAGTGCGAAGGTCCGCAAAGCCGACCCAGCGCCGGAGGCCACGAAGATGCGCCGACGGAGGTCGTCCTCCCGGTGAGACTCGGGCCTGGAGCTCCAAGAGAAGCGGGCTTTCGAAGCTCGCTCTTTCGAGCTCGAGGAGCATATCCTCGAACGCCTCGAGAGCGCCTCGCCGGGCGGTCACGAGGTCGTAGACGCGGCGAAGTGGGGCACCGACGACCAACAGCAGTATGAACTGGCCGAGAAGGGTGAACGGCCAAATTCGGTGTGGCGAAGTCCCGACAGCGCTGGCAACGACACTCGATACTGTGAGCACGGGCAGTGCGGCTGCCACCACCTTGAGCCAAGTTCGAGAGTCAAAGAAAGAAGGCAGCTTCGTGAACTCGAGAAATCTGTCGCCGTCGAGTTTTCCGTTGCCGAAGGGCGCCGTGGCGGCGGCCTCGAGCTCGACGCGGAAGTCGACCGCCGTCGCGAGCTCCGCAACTGCCTTCTGTCGTTCGGCGATGTGGCCAAGGCTGCCGCATTCGCCGAGCCACTCCCGGAGCCGAGCTGCGCCGAGGCGGGTTCCACTCACGTCGATCCGCTGGACCAAGGATCCTGGGCCCGCGACGTCGATATCCCACGCGTAGGCGTGGTCGGACGGAAAGTCGTCCTCTGGGCTTTGCGTAAACTCGAGCCATCCACCGTTGGCGCGGGCAACGTGACGCGCATGAATGTCGCGGCGAATGGTGGCCGCCTCGAGCGCCTTCAACGCGCTGGCGTGCAGCATCAAGAACACGATGAAGAGCAAGGCTGCTCCCACCCCGAGGCCTAGCTGCAGCGGACTTCCCCCGACCGCGCCGCTCGAAAAGAGCACGAGGGCTGCGAAGAAGCTCACGAGTCGAGCGGTCGAGATTCGAACGTCTTTTCGCCGTAGCGCGGCGATTTCACCCTCGTAAGACTCGACCCGCTCCTGATGGAATTCCGACGCCAACGTGGGCGCACGTAGCCGCAGTCGGGTCAGAGTTCAACGGTGCACACGAAATCGGTCGTTTGCCGCGGACGATGCTGCGGTATGCCATCTCAGGCGGCGCTGCGCGCGCGCGAGCGACCTGCCATCCAGACACCCAGGCGCCGCCAGGGAGGAAGCCGATCGGAAAAGAGGCGTCCGTCCAGGTGGTCGAGCTCATGCTGCACGCACACCGCGGGCATCATCGATAGGGTGCGTTCGAACGCTTCGCCGAATCGATCGTGCGCCTGCACGCGAAGCTGAGTCGCGCGGAACACGTTGCCCACCACGCCGGGCAACGACAGACAGCTTTCTTCCACGAAACCCGGTGCGGCCGAGTCGACGATGACCGGATTGACGTAGACCTCGGGCGACTCGTCGGCGCCCATGATCACGAGCACGCGTTGGCGAACGTCGATTTGCGGAGCGGAGATGCCGAGCCCGTCGGTGGCGCGCATCGTGTCGATCAGGTCGTCGATGAGACTGCCGAGCGCGTCGTCGAATGCCTCGACGGGTTTCGACCGTTCGCGCAAGCGAGGATCCGGGTACTCGAGAATGGGTCGTTGGGCCATGCTCAGCTCCGTCCGCCGACGGGCTCGAGACCCGCGATCGAGCGTCGAAGGCGCCGATCGATGAGCGGCAAGGTCGCGACGATGGTCACGAGGAGAAGCAGGATCTCCAGGACGTAGACGGTCACGTATCCGTTCGCCGAGCCAGGTAGGCCGAGGAACGAGTGCTCGCCGATGCCGGCGTTGACGAGATCGCGGATCGGCCCGCTCAGCGCCATGCCTACGCCCGCTGCGGTGGCCTGTACCGCGCCCCACGCTCCGAGCGCCAGACCCGCTTCTTCAGGGGGTGCGTTGCGCATGGTGATGGTGAGTGTTCCGTGGCTGAAGACGGCGGCACCGAAGCCGACGCCGAAGTTGCCGACCAGAAAGACCGCCGGGGCGTCCCACGACGCTGCGGCGATCACTAGCAGGAACGAAGGAACGCCGATGACCGCCCCGTACAGCGTCATGCGCGCCGCGTCGCCGCCCTTCCCGAGCACGTGCGACGCGAAACCAAATCCGATCAATCCGCCGACGGCCAGAAGCGCGGTGAGCTTGGTCGTGGCCGCAACGCTGAGGTGCAGAACTTGTCCGCCGAAGGGCTCCAGGAGGATGTCGGCCATGCCGAACGCCATCGTGCCGAGGCCCACGATGATCAGTCGCCTCACCGCATGCTGACCGCCGCAAAATTGAGCCCACGACTCGCGGAAGGTCGGATCCGGTGCCACCTCGCCACGCAAGCGCGAGGGATGACGCGTCTCCTGTTTCCACATCGCGACGCTGTTGAGAACCATCGCGATGACGGCGGCGCTTTGGATGACCTGCACCAAGCGTCCCGGCACGAAGTCGTGGAGCACCACGCCGAAGCACAGGGCGCTCACCATCATGCCGAGCAGCATGCTGACGTACATCAGCCCGACGACGCGCGGGTGCGACTCGGGCGGGGTCAGATCCGTGGCGAGCGCGAGCCCGGCGGTTTGCACGATGTGCGCACCGGCGCCGACCAGCAGAAACGCGGCGGCTGCTCCGGCTTGGCCGATCCACGCCGGCGCCTCACTCGCGTGTCCTTTGCCGGCGAGCACCAGCAGGGCGAAGGGCATGATCGCGAAGCCGCCGAACTGCAGAAGCGTCCCGCGCCAGATGAAGGGCACGCGACGCCAACCGATGTCACAGCGATGGGTGTCGGAGCGATGTCCGATTAGGGCACGGAAGGGCGCGAACACCAACGGAAGCGCGACCATCACGCCGACGATCGTCGCCGGGAGGCCCAGCTCGACGATCATGACTCGATTCAGGGTGCCAACCAGCAGCACCATCGTCATGCCGACCGAAACCTGGAAGAGCGAAAGCCTCAGAAGACGAGGCAGCGGAAGGTCGTCGGTGGCGACGTCCGCAAAGGGAAGGTATCGGGGCCCCAGAGAGGTCCACTGACTCAGCAGCCGTCGGGCCAGACCTCGCCTTTTTCCCGACACTCGCTAATCCTCGTCGTCGTCGTCCTTGCTGAGGACGCGCAGGCCGAGAAGCGACGAAAGCGGCGTCGGATTGTCCGAGAGCAGGGGTAAGCCGAAGCTCGAGGACTTTCCGGTCTTCGATTTCGTGAGCAACGGAAGGCGAAACATCGACGAGAAGGGCGTGCCGTTCTTCGACAGAAGAGGAATCCCGAAGGTCGACTTTTGAAGCTGCGACTTGGTGAGCAAGGGCAGATTCAAGATCGATGAAAAGGGCGCGGCCTTCTTCGAGAGCTTGGGCTCGCCGAAGATGAAGCGGTTCGTCGTCAAAAGTCGGGTCGACGACTTCACAGTGGACAGGACGGGAATGCCCAGCGCCGACGAGAAGGGTGCGGGGTTGGATCCCGTTGGAACGGGAAGAGTCTCGATCGGATCGTGGCGTTCGAGCGCGCGCTCCGCGACGACGGCGTAGCCGAAGGGCGCCGAGACGCCGACGACCCACTGCCCGTTTCCCAAAGCACGCGCGCAGCGTGCGCGCTGGGAAGAATCGATGAAGCCGGCTTTGATTCCAGCGTCGACCGAGCCCTCGTCTGGCCCGATCACGCCTACAGTCTCGAAGGCTTGCCCTGCGTCTTCTACTGCCGCACGCGCGGCCTCCTCGGACGCATAAATCCTCACGACCCGAAACATGCCGACCTCCTCAGTCCCGCACCAAGTATTGCGAGTTTACGAAGCCGCGGCTGACGTTTGGACGCTCAGCCGCGGCCGTGGATCAGCCGCCGGCACCGCCGCTGAAGAACGCCGGGAACCAGTCCGTATTCGAAAGAATCGAAAAGTGGACGAGAAGTGAGATGAGAAGCACCGTGCCCAGGAAGAGCGGAAGCCCCACCGTCGGACTGACGACACACCAAATTCTACCTTGGTTCATTTGCTACCCCTTTCAGCCGCCCCAAGGCGTGTAGACATACGCGAGAACGTGAGCCACCAACGAGATCATGAAGAAAACTCGCGCTCCATCGATGACGTGTTTGTGAAGTTCTTCCGACTCACGAATCGTCAGGCCTGTCGGCCAGATTCGGTCCGGATCGTCTAAATCGGCTGTGTGCCGTTTTACTCCGTCTCCGTCACCAGTCATCTTCGTTTCCTCCTCTCTCGACACCTGATCACAGGCGGACTCATTCGAAATTCTGAGTCCTGATCCCTTTATCCGGAGAGGCGCTAGGTGTCAAGTATAAGTTACATCTCAAATCGTCAGGATAACACTACACTCGCGACGAGACCGTGCGGATGCTGGACGTGAGCGGACAACGCAATCACGCCACGTTTAGCTCGCGTCGTGGCTCAAAAGACGGCGTGATCGCCGAGGTGGTGATCACCCAACCCGTGCTCGAGCACGTCGCGGAAGTGATCTTCGAGCGTCACGCTCCCAAAGCTTGGCGTGGCCGATGCGTCGTACCGGCCGGCACGTTCGTCGAACACCAGCATGGATTCGGTCGCGTAGTACAAGCCGGTGCGCGCGAACTCGGCCTTGTCTTGTAACGAGGGCAGCACACGGGACGTTGCGCTCAAGGTCGCAGCGATCCCACGCATCAACGCAATCGGCACGTGTCGAAAGCGCGGCGCACGTCCCAACACCCGGAAAAGTAGCTCGCCTTGTTGCAACGGCGTCAGTGGCGGGCCCGGACCACCGATCGGCAACGTCGTGTTGATACGCGCTGGGTCGTCCAAGCAGTCCACCAAGAAAACGGCGAGCTCGCGTTCTGCGATCGGAGTGCACGCGGTGAGCTCGCCGTCACCAAAGACCACGTAGGGTTTCCCCGCTTTGACCCGTTCGATCTGTCCCGACAGCGACTTGAAGAACGCCGTGGGTCGAACGATGGAGTGGCGGACAGGGGCTTGCCGCAACTCGTGTTCGAACGCCAGCTTCGCATGTTGAAACGCGAGGCGTGGTCGCTGGACACAGATTGCGGAGAGCAACACGAAATGCGCAATGCCGGCTTGACCAAGAGCACGCAGGAGTCGTGCGTTTGCTTGGTGGTCGATTCGCCACGCATCGTCAGGAGCGCCGGACCGAGACGCCAAACACGACACCACGGCATCGAACCGATTTCCGCGCACCACCTCGGCAAGCGACTCGGCGTCTGTCACATCGCCAAAGCGCACGTCGCATCCGTCGAGTCGCTCGCGGATGGCGAGTGGATCGAGCTTCCCGTGGACCCCAGCCCGCGGGCGAACGAGGCACACAACATCGTGACCTCGCCGCACCAGCTCAGCACTGACGTGCTGGCCGATGTACCCGGTCGCGCCAGCGACGAACACTCTCATGAGCGAAGCCACCATAAACGGATGACTCCGCAATGGACAGGAGGGGAATCGACGCGGTGATCGGGACGGCGAGTCGGAGAGTTCTTCGATTCGGCTTTCGACCTCCCCCAGGCGGTCAAGTGGCGGTGCTACCCAAGCCCTTCACGACCCGAGAGCGGCTCGGCCGGGTGGCCGAATTCCTCGATGAGACGCCGAGATCTCGCTGAGTCTGATTTGATTGACACTTTTTTGTGTCCAAGTTACTTTACACTTCACGAGGCGGACTTGGGAGCACATGCGGCAACCGCGCGCCGCGCCCCGGAGCGCGCGCACATTCTATCACCGGCGGCCCCGCAAATCGGGCCGAACGCGGTTCTGCAGACGCTCGCAGCGCTCGAGGAGCACGAGGGGCCGCGCGCCGCCGACCGGGTCCGAGCCGCCGCCCGCCTCCCCGCGGACTGGCCCGAGGGCCTGATCCCCGAAGCGTGGTTCCTCGAGACGGTCCGAGCGACCCGGGACCAGCTCTCCGCCGAGGCGTCGGAAGCCATCTTGCGCGACGCGGGCGATCGCACCGCGGCCTACGTCGCCGCGCACCGCATCCCCCGCCCGGTCCGGGCCGTATTGGGCTGGCTCCCGGCCCGACTCGCGGTCCCGTTGCTCCTGAAGGCCTTCGCGAAGCACGCCTGGACCTTCGCGGGCCGTGGAAGCTTCGCGGTGGAGGGCGCCTACCCCGGCGTCATCCGCCTCGAAGACTGCCCGACCTGTCGTGACCCCTTCGCCACCGACCACGGCGGCGCCTACTACGAAGCGGCCTTCGCGAGCCTGCTGCGGCTCGCCGCGCCCAACGTGTCGGTCCACGAGATTGCGTGCCGGACCCAGGGCGCGCCCGCGTGCCGCTTTCGCATCCACCTGAGCGCCACCGCCCCCACCCCTGGAGACTCACCATGCGCATCGTCCTGATTCACCCGAACTATCACTCTGGCGGCGCGGAGATCGCGGGGAACTGGCCTCCTGCCTGGGTCGCCTATCTCGCCGGCGCGCTGAAGAAGCACGGGTACGTCGACCTTCGCTTCATCGACGCGATGAGCAACGACATCGACGATCAGACCCTGGCCGCGATGCTCGCGGAGGAGGACTCGCCGGACATCATCGGGTGCACCTGCATCACCCCGAGCATCTACAAGGCGCAGGACACCCTGCAGATGGCCAAGAAGCTCCACCCGAACGCAGTGACGATGCTCGGCGGGACCCACGCCACGTTCATGTTCAAGCAGGTGCTGACCGAAGCCCCATGGATCGACTACATCGTGCGCGGTGAAGGCGAGGAGATCCTCGTCAACATGGTGAAAGCGATCGAGGAGGGGCGCCTCGAGCGCGACCGACACCGCATCCGCGGCATCGCCTTCCACGACGGGTCCGAGATCGTCTCGACCCCCGCGCACGAGCCGATCAAGAATCTCGACTCCCTGAGCCCGGACTGGAGCGTGCTCGACTGGGACAAGTACATCTACCTGCCGACCGGCAAGCGGGTGGCCATCCCGAACTTCGCCCGCGGCTGCCCGTTCACGTGCTCCTTCTGCTCGCAGTGGAAGTTCTGGCGCACCTATCGGGCGCGGACCCCGAGGGACTTCGTCGACGAGATCGAGACCCTGGTGAAGGACCACGACGTCGGCTTCTTCATCCTCGCGGACGAGGAGCCGACCATCAACCGACAGAAGTTCATCGCGCTTTGTGAGGAGCTGATCGAGCGCGACCTCGGCATCACCTGGGGCATCAACACCCGCGTGACGGACATCCTGCGCGACGAGGACGTGCTCCCGCTGTACCGGAAAGCGGGGTTGGTGCACGTCTCGCTCGGCACGGAGGCTTCCGCGCAGCTCAACCTCGAGCTGTTCCGCAAGGAGACCACCGTCGCGCAGAACAAGAAGGCCATCAAGCTGCTGCGCGACAACGGCATGGTCGCCGAGGCGCAGTTCATCATCGGGCTCGACAACGAGACCCCCGAGAGCATCGAGGACACCTTCAAGTGGGCCATGGACTGGGAGTGCGACATGGCCAACTGGATCATGTACACCCCGTGGCCCTTCTCGGATCTCTTCGAGGACCTCGCGGACAAAGTCGAGGTGCGGGACTACGCCCGCTACAACTTCGTCACCCCGATCATGAAGCCGGAGAACATGACCCGGAGCGAGGTGCTCAACGGGGTCATGAAGAACTATCGGCGCTTCTACATGCGCAGGAGCCTATTCAGCTATCCGTGGATCAAGGACTCCTTCAAGCGTAAGTACATGCTGGGCTGCCTGAAGGCCGCGCTGAAGTCCGGATTCGAGCGACGCTTCTATGACCTCGGGCGCATCAACTACTGGGGCCAGAAGAACGTCGACTTCCAGTTCGACGAGTCGCGGGTCCTCTCCGAGGACGAGCTCGTGCAGCTCAACGCGCGCCGCGAGAAGGTCTCGAGCAGCTACCACGACCCCTCGCTGCACGCGAAGGTCTCCGCCTGCGGAGGCGGACCGGAGACGCCGGCCAGCATGACCAAGCCCACAGTCCGGGTCGAAGCGACCGACGACGAAGCCTGGATGGACCCCGCAGACATCCTGGGTGAGGAGCGCATCGACGAGTTCTTCGATCCACGCGGCTTCGCGCGGCAGCGCATGCGGGCCAAACGACAGAGCGCCAAGCTGATCACGATGAGTGACGAAGAGCTGGATCGCGAGCCCCAGCTCACGACCTAGGGGGGAGGAGGAGAGATGAACGACGTAGTCAGCTTCGCGTTATTCTCCGGGGTGCTGGGGCTCGGCGTGGGCGGAGGCGAGCTCCTCAGGAAGCTCGGCCTGCGCTCCGAGATGTCCCGGCGCTTCGTGCATGCCTACACGGGGCTCGCGGTGATCACGGCCCCCTACTTCTTCGAGTCGCCAGACCTCATCTACCTACTCTGCGTCACGTTCATCGCCGTGAACCTCTGGGCCATCCCTCGGCGGGTGTTCAAGGGAATGCACGACATCGAGCGCAACAGCTACGGCACCGTGGTGTTCCCGATCGCGCTGCTGTTCTGCCTGTGGACGTGCTGGACCCTCGACCCGGGGCGGGTCTTCGCCCTCCAGATCGCCTTCGCGGTGCTCGCGCTCAGCGACCCCCTCGCCTCCTGGGTCGGCTCATCGCTTCCGCGCCCGGGGCGGTTCGAGATCGACGGCCAGACCAAGTCGTGGGCGGGCTCGAGCGCGTTCTTCGGGTCGGCCTTCGTCCTCACCGCGGCCGGGCTGACGGTTCTCGAGCCCTTCCCGGGCTACGGCGCGGGCGACATCGCGGGGGTCGCGCTGCTCGTCGCGACCCTCGCCACCGTGGCCGAGCTGCTCGGGCGGCGGGGCTGGGACAACCTCACCATCGTGGTTGCGGTGACCACCCCGCTGGTGGTGTTGCACTCCGATCCAGCGCGCCTCTCGGACCTGCTCACCGCCCTCGCCTGGGCCGTCGGCTTCGGAGGGGTCGCGTTCGCGGTGCGTTTCCTGAACCCCTCGGGCGTGCTCGCGGCAGGCGTGCTCGCGTTCGCGGTCGTCGGGCTCGGCGGCTGGGACTGGGCCCTGCCCGGGTTCGCCTTCTTCATGCTCTCGAGCGTACTCTCCAAGATCGGCCGTAAGCGCAAGCTCAGTGGCGTTCAGCAGGAGAAAGGCAGCCGGCGCGACGCGCGGCAAGTGTACGCCAACGGCGGCGTGGCGGGCGCGCTCCTCGTGTGGCACGTCTTCGATCCTCAGCCGTGGCTCTACTGGGGCTTCGTGGGCGCGTTCGCGGCGGCCGCCGCGGACACGTGGTCGAGCGAGATTGGAACCTACTTCCGGGCCCCGACTCGGTCTGTCTGGACCTGGCGACGGGTGGAGCCGGGGATGTCGGGCGGCGTATCCCTGCCCGGGACCCTCGGGGCCCTCGCGGGCGCGGCGACCGTATTCGCGCCGATCCCGCTGGTCGGCGCAGCTCGGCTCGAGACCCTCGGGTGGGCCCCGGCGCTACTCATCGTGGTCACGGGGGGCCTGATGGCCTCCCTCGTCGACAGCATGCTGGGCGCAACCGCGCAGGCCCTCTACCGCGAGGCAGGCTCCCAAGCCCTCACCGAGTGCCCCACCGGACACGGCCGAGCCAACCCGCTGGTGCGGGGCTGGCGCTGGATGAACAACGACCGGGTCAATTTGGCCTGCACATTCGCCGGAGCCGCGCTCGTCGCCGTCACGGCCCTTGCTCTCTGACCCCTTCCGAGGGACGGCTACGCCACCGCTGAGCTCACCATCGTGATTCCGGTCGACCTTCGTTGATAACGGGAGGCCGGCTACATCCCAGACGGCGATGACACCTTTGACTCGCGTGCGGCGACGCAGGTATCCTGGCTCGCCGGGGTACCAGGATACCCAAGAAAAGGAGGCGGCGGCGATGAAGATCCGAGACGTCATGACCACCGGTGTCCTGGTCGCCAAAAGACACGACAGCGTGAGGTCCGTGGTGACCAAGATGCTGAGTCGACACTGCGGGTCCGTCCCCGTCGTCGGCGAGGAGCAAGAGCTGCTGGGAATCGTCACGGTCCGGGACATCCTGCTCCCGCTCTACCCGAACTACGGCGACTACGTACACGACAAGGTCCGGGGCCGGAGCTTCCTCGACATGGAGGAGGGCTATCCAAAGGTCCTCAGCCAGCAGGTCGAGGAGATCATGAGTCGGAATCCCCATACGGTTTCGCCCGACACTCCCGTGCTCGAGGCCGCGTCTTACATGGGACTCAGAAATTTTCGTCGCATTCCCGTCGCAGAGGACGGAAAGCTGGTGGGCGTGGTGAGCATTGGCGACATCAATCGCGGTCTCTTCTTCGCGATGGCCGACTGAAGGGCTTGGCCAGACGAATCCTCAAGATCCTGCACGAGCTCGGGGCAATCGGTCTCACGGGGGCCCTCGCCTCGCACATGATCCTGCTGGCGACGGCTCCGGACGACTCGTTGGCCGACTACGCAATCGTTCGGCGCAACATCGAGGCCATCTCCGGTTGGCTGCTCGTGCCGTCGCTAGCAATCGCGCTGGTGAGCGGGCTCCTTGCCATGGCGGTGTCCTCGCCCTTCCAGAACGCGGGTTGGGTCTGGGCCAAGGCCATTCTCGGACTGCCCATGCTCGAGGGCACGCTGGCGACGATCGACTCGACGGCCCAGCACGCCGCGGCGCTCTCCGCGCAGGCGGCCGCCGGCGACGCCGACCCTGCCCTCCTTTCAGAGATGCTTGCTCGAGAGTGGCAGGCTCTTTGGATCATCATGGCGCTGGCCATCGCCCAGACCGTACTGGGTGTCTGGCGGCCGCGACGACGACGCCGAAGAAGCGCCTGAGTCAGTGGTTTTCTGAGCTTCCTCGCTAGATCACGCCCTCGTCCCTCAGCGCAGCGATGCTGTCGTCGTCGAGGTGGAGGACTTCGCGGAGGACCGCGTCGGTGTGCTCTCCGATGCCGGGAGCACGAACGGGTGGGTTGCGATCGTGGGCGGCGAAATCGAACACGGAGCCGGGGACAGGATAGGTGCCGATGCCGGGCTGCTCGAGGACGCTGAAGAGTTCGTTGTCGTCCGTGCACTCCTCGTGGACGGTTTCGCGGAAGGATCGGTATGGACCCCAGCAGACGCTGTGTTCGTCGAACGTCTTCTGCACGGCATCGAGGTCGTTTGCGCGGAACCACGCTTCGAGCACGCCCGCGAGCTCTCGCGCGAGACGCCAGCGGTTGCCTGCGTCGCTGAGATCGAGGCCGACTCGCTCCCCGACGGCATCGAATTCCGCGTGCAGTCCGGTCGCATCGCGAAGGCCTTTCCACTGCCGCTTCGTGAGCGCCACCACCATCACGCGTGCTCCGTCGGCGGTGAGGAAGTCTCGACCGAACGCGCCGTAGAGATAGTTCCCGAACCGTGGGCGCTCGGAACGATTGATGACGACTTCTCCAATCTTTCCGAGGTTGCCGAGCATGGCGAGCGCTACGTCTTTGAGCGCAATGCGCACGTATTGCCCTTCGCCCGTGATGCGTCGATGGCGCTCGGCCGCGAGAAGGGCGACGACGAGCATTTGACCCGCAATGCAGTCCCAAGCCGGCAGGACGTGGTTGACGGGCTCGTCCCATTCGACCGGCCCGGTCACCGAGGGAAACCCGACGGCCGGATTGACGGTGTAGTCGACCGCGGTGGAGCCGTCCCGCGCGCCGACGAGGTTGATCATGATCAAGTCGGGGCGCTTTTCGCGGAGCCGCTGGTAGTCGAGCCACCCGCGCGCGGGGAAGTTCGTCACGAAGAGGCCGCCGTCGTCGCCCGGTGCACAAACGAGATCGGTAAGGAGCTCACGCCCTCGTTCCGATCGAAAGTCGACGGTGATCGACCGCTTGCCCTTGTTGAGCCCAGCCCAGAAAAGGCTTTCGTTGTCGTCGGTCACGGGCCAGCGACGGTAGTCGAGACCGCCGCCCAGAGGATCGAAGCGAATTACGTTGGCACCCATTTGCGCCAACGTCATGCCGGCAAGCGGCGCTGCGACGAAGGCCGAGCCCTCGATCACGCGCATGCCCTCGAGGATCGCGGCGCTCATGTTTGTTCTCCCGTGTTGTTCGCCGTAATGCCCACTACGCCATCACTCCAAGTAACTGCCAGTCCAACACCTGCACGTCGTGGTCTTTGCTGGGCGCCTCCGGCCCGCGCTCCGCAAACACCGACACCGCAAGCTCAACCAGCCCGCCGCCCGTCGCGAGCGGATGCTTCGCGACGACGGTCGCCTCGGTGCGCAGCACGTCGCCCTCGAAGACCGGCGCAGTGTGATTGCAATGACGCCAGCCGACCACGGTCAATAAATTGGGGAGCATGCGCGAAAGGTGCGCACCTGCCATCGAGATGGTGTGACCTCCGTACACCAGCCGCTTCCCGTACGTGCTCGCTTCGGGGTCCGCGTGGGTGAAGGCCATGTTCAGCGTCATCCGGACCAGCTCAGGAGCGCACGTCACCGTGTCGCGCGCTTTCAGCACGTACGTCGCTGACTCGGGAACATCGGCGAAGTGAACGCCCGGAACCCTGTCGCGAAATGCCGCGATGTTCCAGTCCGCGGGAACGGCGCTGCGAACCGAGTTCATGTCGAGCTCGGCGGGGATGGCATCGAAGGAGTCGGCGTGCCCGGTCACCGCTTCCGGATCGCGGCAGGGAATCATCGGGCAGCGCCAGAAGTGAAGGACGGTTTCGCCGCGCTGGTTGGTGACCGTCATATCGAGCACGACGAGCCCGCTCGCAGGGCGGCCCGGCTTCGGGCGATTCTGTTTGAGGGCGACGACTTTGGTGAGGGTGGTGAGCGTATCGCCAATGTACGAAGGGCACTGGAGCACGACGCCTCGATAGAAGAGGTTTCCCTTCACGCGCTGCGTCGGGTACGTCGTCTGGCCGATGGCCACGTTGCTCACGAGGCCAGGGCTCGCGATGGCGTCGTTCCCGGTGACCGCGCGGCAGAGCTCCGCATCGAGCGGAAGGCGCAGTCGTTCGCCAAAGAAAGCCAGGTGGAGAGCCGCAAAGCCCGAGGTCAGCGTCACCGAGGGCGCCTCGAACTCCTGTCCGTGGGTGAAGTCCTCGAAATACGGCCCGTCTACTTCGATTCGCTGTTCCACGTGTTCGGTCATGAGGCTGCCTCCGAGATCAGGCCCGCGCGCTGCGCCCGTTCGAGCACGCGCTCCTGCGCTCGAACGAGTGGGGCGTCGACCATCTTATCGTCGAGCGTGAAAACCCCGAGCCCTTCCGCGCGTGCTGCCTGCCACCCAGAGAGCACTCTCCGCGCGTAGTCGACCTCCTCTGGCGCGGGCGTGTACATCTCGTTTGCAACGGCGACCTGGCTCGGGTGAATGCAGAGCTTTCCCTCGTAGCCGAGCCGCATGCCGACGTGGACGTCGCGCCGAAGAGCCTCCTCGTCTCGCACGGCGAGGCAGACGTTGTCGACCGGCTGCACGCCGCAGGCGCGAGCGGCCACGGCAACCGCGCAACGTGCATGGTAAAGCACGCCCTCCGAGGGATCGTCCGCTGAAACCCCCATCTCCAATGCGAAGTCGGCGTGGCCGAAGCAAAGGGCGTCGACGCGAGGATTCGCCATGCCGACCTCGAGCGCACGCGCGACACCAAGGGGCGTTTCCAAGAGCGCCAGGATCCGCGTGCCAGCGCCGACATCATCGAGGATCGCAGCGACCGCGCGAAGGTCGTCCGCGCGCTCGGACTTGGGCACCATGATCGCCTTGGCCCCTGCCAAGGCCGTCGCCCGCACATCGTCTTCATGAAAGGGCGTACCAGGTGCGTTGACTCGGACGGCAGCTTCGGAGCTTTCAAAACCACCCTCGCCGAGCGCGACACAGACCGCTTCCCGGGCGCGTCCCTTCGCATCGGGCGGGACCGAGTCCTCCAGATCGAAGAGGATCGCGTCGGCACCCGAGGCCTTTGCTTTTCCAAACCGCTGCGTCGCAATCCCGGGAACGAAGAGTAGAGAGCGTCGCAGCATGGTTCCTCGGTTAGGTGGGTCTGGCGATTCGTTTCACGATATCGCTGAACGACAGAACGCCCACTGGAACGCCGGGGTTCTCAGGCTCGGTGACGAAGAGGCGATGGAAGCCTCGCCGCGCCATCAGAGTCACCGCGTCGGCCAGCAGCATGTCGGGTTCGCAGGTCAACGGATTCGGGGTCATGACGTCGCGGGCCGTGAGCTCCGCAGCCTGCTGGCGCGAACGGCCCTGCCGCGCGAGCACGAGGTCGGTCTGCGAGACGACCCCGATGGACGCGTCGCCATCCGTCACGACCAGCGCGTGAATGCGGTTTTCGAGAAGGGTTCGTGCGATCTCGCCAAGCTTGGACTCGGCAGGACACGTGATCACGCCTTCGTGCATCGCCTCACGCACTAGCGTTCGGTGCGGATGGGTCTCTTCGACGACTGCATCGGGGCGGGGCGGTCGATAGGTCACCTCGGGAACGCTGTCGGCGGCCGCGAGCGGCATGCTCTCTTCAACGGCATGTGCGCCAACGAGCACCGCCATGTTCCCGTACGGGTGCCGGTTTTCGTACATCAGCTGATGGCTTCTCGCGAGATCGTCCCACGAAAACACCTGGCTCGTACACGGGTCGATCCGCTTCGAGGCAACGAGCTCGTTGAGCGCGCGCGCCTGTTCATCGTTTGCGGCGTGCGAGCCCTGAAGGCGCTTTTGCCGGGTCCACACGTACCGAAGGTCGATGGTTGCATGGTAACCCGTAGTCCCCGCGCCGATGACCACCATCCCTCCACGCTGGCAAACGAAGACGCTCGTCGGGATCGTGCTTTCGCCTGGATGCTCGCACACGATACGCGGGTTCCGCCGCTCTCCGACGGCCTCCCAAATCGCTTCGCCGAATGCGCGCGCGTCGGTGCGCCACTTCGCATACCCCGCACGGTCTTTCCAATGAGGGGGAATGCCCCAGTGGTTGAACTGCTTGCGGTTGACGCAGCCTTTTGCGCCGAGTCGCTTGCAGTATTCGATCTTGTCGTCGGAGCTCACGACCGCGACCGGAATGCCGCCCATCGCGCTCGTGATCTGAATCGCCATCGAGCCGAGGCCCCCGGCACCGCCCCAGCACAACACGATGTCGTTCGGGCGCACGGCGTGCCTTCCCCAGCCGGTGAGCATCCGGTACGCGCTCGCGCCCACGAGCATGTAGGACGCGGAGGACGCCCACGACAAATGCTTGGGGCGCGGCAGACATTGGTGTGCTTGCACACGGGCGAACTGCGCAAAGCTGCCGAAATTGGTTTGGTACCCCCACGTGCGAAACGTCGGCGAGTACGTCGGATCTGCGCCAGACCGAACCACGGGGCAGTCCGGGCTCCACGTGCCGCAGTGCATGACGACCTCGTCACCTACGGAGAGCCCCTTCACCGCGTCGCCGACCTTGTAGACGATCCCCGATGCGTCGGAGCCACCGATGTGAAACGATTCGGTCTCTCCGGCCTTTTGCCGTGCGGCAATCACGTCCTGGGGCGCCCCGGTGGAAGCCCACACGTTGTTGTAGTTCACGCCGGCGGCCATCACGTACACCAGCACTTCGTCGTCCCCGATGTCCGGGACGTCGACGACTTCCTGCTGGAAACTCGTGACCGGTTCCCCGAAACGCTCTGGGCGAATCACCCAGGCGTGCATTTGCGTCGGAACTTTCCCCAACGGCGGCGGGTCGCCTATGTCGTACAGACGCGTCACGACCAGATCGCACGTATCATAAACTCGAGGCCAAGACCATCGCCGACATCGTCGGCTAGGCCAACCACGAGGTGTGCGCCGTCGCTCGGCATCCCTCTAGCGCCTGCGCGCACATCGAGCGGCTCCAGCACGTTTGCGAGATCGTGCTCGCAGGCGTCGTCTCTGCCGCGGAGGTTGCGGACCGCGCCGCCGCCCAGCGAATGCACGGCTCGCGTAGAGACTCGCGTAGAGACAGAGAAGCGTCTAGATGACTTGACACCAGGCACTGACAGGCTGCATCGTCACATGAGGACGCCCGGGCTCGGGTGGAGGACTCGCTATGATGCAGCACATCGATGCCGCGCTCGCCGCCGCACTTTCCGAAATCGAGCGCCAGGCTCCACCCAAGCTTGCAAGTGCCATCAATCATGCGGTTTTTCCGGGCGGTGCCCGCATCCGGCCTCGGCTTTGTCACGCCGTCGCGCAGGCAGCGGGCTCGGACTGCCCTCCCCTGGTGAGCGCGGTCGCGACCTCACTCGAGCTGCTGCACTGCGCTTCGCTCGTTCACGACGACCTGCCCTGCTTCGATGCCGCCGACACCCGTCGCGGGTTGCCGTCGGTGCATCGCGCCTTCGGTGAGCCCCTCGCCGTGCTCGCCGGCGACGCGCTGATCGTGCTCGCCTTCGAGTGCCTCGGTCGCGCCGCCACGAAGCCCGAGCGGCTCCCGGCCCTGCTTGCGATGATCGCCGAGTCCGCCGGCGCGGCCCGCGGCCTCGCAGCCGGACAGGGTTGGGAGAGCGAGCCACACATCCCTCTCGCTGCGTACCACCAAGCGAAGACCGGTTCCCTCTTCGTTGCCGCCACCATGGGCGGTGCTCTCGCGGCCGGGCACGACCCCAAGCCCTGGCGGGCGTTGGGCGACACCCTCGGCGAGGCCTATCAAGTCGCCGACGACCTACTCGACGCCTGTGCCGAAGAGGCCGGTAAGCCGACAGGCCAGGACGCCCAACTCGGGCGCCCGAACGCCGTCGCCGAGCACGGCATCGAGGGCGCCGTCGACAAGCTACGCGAGCTGGTCGACCAGGCCGCCGAATCGGTTCCCAACTGCGGGGGCGCTCCGCCGCTCCGCGCCCTGGTGCGACAGATGGCCGAACGCCTGGTTCCGGCCAGTCTTCGCCAGACCGCTGCGTAGGAGTAAGCGATGCGTCTTCCGGTGAAGGCCGAACGAGTCCGCGATCGAATACTCTCGAACCCCAAGTTTCAGCGGTGGGCGGCGAAGTTCCCGCTCACCAAGCCCGTGGCCGATCGCCGCGCCTCGGACCTGTTCGACCTGTGCGCCGGCTTCGTCTACTCGCAGATCTTCTATGCCTGCGTGCGGCTGAGGATTCTCGAGGCGGTGGCCGAGGAGACGAAGTCTGCGGCGGAGCTCGCGGAGCAGTCGGGCATGGGACCCGATGCAATGCGCCGTCTCCTCGACGGCGCGGTGGCGCTGTCGCTCCTCGAACGACGCGGCGACAGGTACGGTCTCGGCCGGCACGGCACATCGTACATCGGCAACCCGGGTATCGCCGACATGGTGGTGCACCACGCGATGTTCTACCGGGACCTTTCGGATCCCGTGGCGCTGCTGCGCGGGCAAACGCCGGCCACGGAACTGCAACGATTCTGGTCGTACACGCAGGACCATGACATCACGGACACCGACGCCGTGCTCGGCTACTCGCGCTTGATGGCGAGCTCGCTTTCGATGCTCGCCGAGGACATCCTCGAGGCGTATCCGATGCGCGCTCACCAGCACCTGCTCGATGTGGGTGGGGGGCTCGGTGCCTTCGTGCGTGCGGTGGCGGACCAGGAGCCCGACCTCGCGCTCACGCTCTTCGATCTGCCGGCGGTGGCCGCCAACGCGCGCATCGAGCTCGAGGCGTCCGGACATCTGCCAAGGATCGACGTGATCGGCGGCGACGCCACGAGCGACCCGCTCCCGGGCGGCGTCGATCTGGTGTCCTTCGTGAGGATTCTGCACGACCACGACGACGAGTCGGCCCTCGCATTTCTCGAGGCGGCGCGACGCGCACTCGTGCGCGGCGGCACGGTGATGATCGCGGAACCGATGCGAGCACGAGGCGCCGAAACGGTGGGCGATGCCTACTTCGGATTCTACCTGCTCGCGATGGGTCAGGGCCGACCACGAAGTCCCGCGGAGATCGGAAACCTCTTGGAACTCGCTGGTTTTGAGCGAATTGCGGAGAAAACGACCCGACGACCGATGCTGACGAGCCTCGTTATCGCCAAAAAACCACTGTAGTTGTGAGCCCCTGCCGCGATTGAGGCTGGTGTCAATTTAGCTTGACACAATTTACTGTCTGGGTAGATTGACGTATCGTGTCTACGAGCTTAGCGATTGTTTTTGAAGGGCCCGGAGCGCTCGCCGTCCGCCCATTGCCGCTGCTCACCCAGGCCGACGATGAGGTCGTGGTCGACGTGGAGTGGTCGGCGATCAGTACCGGCACCGAGCGTCTGCTCTATCGCGGCGAAATGCCTCCGTTTCCGGGGCTTAGCTATCCGTTGGTGCCCGGTTACGAGACGGTGGGCCGGGTCGTGGAGCCGGGGGGTGCCAACGTGAAGGTGGGCGACCGCGTATTCGTCCCTGGCGCCAACTGCTACGGCGACGAAGTGCGCGGCTTGTTCGGCGGAGCCGCGTCACGCCTGCGAATCCCGCCCGCAAAGGCGATCCCGATTGACGAAGGGCTTGCCGAACAGGGCGTCATGTTGGCGCTGGCCGCCACCGCCGAACACGCCATCGCCTCGGGCGAGCACTTGCCGGAGCTGATCGTGGGCCACGGCGCCCTCGGACGCCTCTTGGCGCGCATTGTGGTGGCCCGCGGCGGTTCGCCCACGGTCTGGGAAAAGGCGCCCGCCCGTCGAGCGGGAGCCGAGGGGTACGGTTATCAAGTCATCGACCCCGACGCCGACGACCGCCGCGACTACGGCTGCATCTGCGACGCAAGCGGCGACCCGTCGCTCATCGACACGCTCATCATGCGCCTCGCCAGGGGCGGCGAAATCGTACTCGCCGGCTTCTACTCGGAGCGCGTGAGCTTCGCGTTCCCGATGGCGTTCATCAAGGAAGCCAAGCTGCGGATCGCGTCCGAATGGGCGCCGAACGACATGACCTCGGTGCTCAACCTATGGACCGAAGGCCGGCTCTCCCTGGAGAGCCTCATCACCCACCGCTGTCTCTACTCCGACGCGCCCGACGCCTACGAGACCGCGTTTTCAAACCCCGACTGCCTGAAGATGGTCCTCGACTGGAGCAACGCCCATGACTGAATCCCTCGATGAGATCACCGACCGCCTGCGGGCCGAAGCGTCCGAGGAGCCGCCTCCGCCCGCCACCGAAGCGGTGACCAAGGAAACCCAGATCATTGCGATCTACGGCAAGGGCGGCATCGGCAAGAGCTTCACCCTCGCCAACCTCAGCTACATGATGGCGCAACAAGGTAAGAAGGTGTTGCTCATCGGCTGCGACCCCAAGAGCGACACCACCTCGCTGCTTTTTGGCGGCAAAGCGTGCCCGACCATCATCGAGACATCCGCGCGCAAAAAGGAGGCGGGTGAAAACGTCGAGATCGGCGACGTGTGCTTCAAGCGTGACGGCGTGTTCGCGATGGAGCTCGGCGGTCCCGAGGTCGGTCGCGGATGCGGCGGCCGCGGCATCATCCACGGCTTCGAGACCTTGGAAAAGCTTGGCTTCAATGACTGGGGCTTCGACTATGTTCTGCTGGACTTCCTCGGCGACGTGGTGTGCGGCGGGTTTGGGCTGCCGATCGCCCGCGACATGTGCCAAAAGGTCATCGTCGTCGGGTCAAACGACCTGCAGTCGCTCTACGTGGCCAACAACGTGTGCTCGGCCGCCGAGTACTTCCGTAAGCTCGGCGGACACGTCGGCGTGGCGGGCGTGGTGGTCAACAAGGACGACCACACCGGCGAGGCGCAGGCCTTTGCCGAAAAGGTCGGGATCCCTGTCCTGGCCTCGATTCCGGCCGACGATGACATCCGCCGCAAGAGCGCCAAGTACGAGATCGTAGGCCGGCCTGGTAGCCCGTGGGCGAGCCTGTTCGAAGAGCTCGCCACCAACGTAGCGGCGGCGCCTCCCCTCGGACCGAAGCCGCTCGAGCAGGACGAGCTGCTCGGGCTGTTCAAGGGCGATGCCGTCGGTCGCGACGTCGTCCTCGAGCCGGCCACCCTCGACGACGTGTGCGGGGTGTCGCGCCACAAGAAGAACAGCCTCGAGATCATCTACGACCAGGCGGTGTGAGCGTGGAGCCGACCGTCGAAGCCCGAGTGAGGCAGCCGCCATCGGCCCCATCGGCCGAAGAGCCGCCCTCCTGTCATGATGATCGGGCCGCGGTTCGCGCCAAGGCCAAGGAGGCCGGCCAGGGCGAATTGTTGGACCGCTTCGAACGCGACTACCCGGTCGGTCCCCACGACCAGCCGCAGAGCATGTGCCCCGCGTTCGGCTCGCTGCGGGTAGGACTGCGGATGCGCCGCACTGCGACCGTGCTGTGCGGCTCGGCCTGCTGCGTCTACGGCCTGACCTTCACGAGCCACTTCTACGGTGCGCGGCGAACGGTCGGCTACGTCCCGTTCAACTCGGAGACGCTCGTCACCGGCAAGCTCTTCGAGGACCTGCGCGATGCGGTCTTTGAGCTGGCCGACCCCGAGCAGAACGACGCGGTGGTGGTGATCAACCTCTGCGTCCCCACCGCTTCGGGCGTACCGCTCCGACTGCTACCCAAGACCATCAACGGCGTCCGAATCATCGGGATCGATGTCCCGGGATTTGGGGTTCCGACCCACGCCGAGGCGAAGGACGTCTTGGCCGGCGCCATGCTCGCTTACGCCCGTCACGAGGCGGAACTCGGGCCCGTGTTGCCGCCGCGCGAGGGGCGGTCGGAACTGCCCACGGTGACCCTGCTCGGCGAGATGTTCCCGGCCGACCCGGTCATCATCGGCCGGCTGCTTGAACCGATGGGGCTCGCAGCGGGACCGACCGTACCGACTCGCGAGTGGCGCGAGCTGTACTCGGCGCTCGACTGCGCCGCAGTCGGCGCGATTCACCCGTTCTACACGGCGTCGATCCGCGAGTTTGAGGCGTCCGGCCGCAAGGTGGTCGGATCGGCCCCGGTGGGGCGCGACGGAACCGCAGACTGGCTCGCGACGATTGGCGAGGCGTGCGGCGTGCCTGCCGAACGCATCGCCGCCGCCCAAAACGCGATTGTCCCGGCCATCGCCGGTGCCTTGATGGGCAACCAGATCAAGGGACGCATCACGCTATCCGGCTACGAAGGCTCGGAGCTGCTCGTCGCTCGGCTGCTCGTCGAAAGCGGCGCCGACGTTCGCTACGTCGGCACCGCCTGTCCGCGCACGCCGTTCTCCGACGCCGACCGCGAGTGGCTCGAGAGCAAGGCCGTCCAGGTGCGGTTCCGCGCCTCGCTCGAACAGGACCTGCAGGCCATGGACGAGTACGATCCCGATCTCACCATCGGAACCACGCCTGTCGTACAGGCGGCCAAGGAGCGGGCAATTCCCTCGCTCTACTTCACGAACCTCATTTCGGCGCGACCGCTGATGGGTCCGGCCGGCGCCGGCTCGCTGGCCCAGGTCATCAACGCGGCGCTCGCGAACAAGGACCGCATGCACCAGATGCGTGAGTTCTTCGAGGGCGTCGGCACCGGGCATACGGCCGGCGTATGGGAGGAGGTCCCCAAAGACCGTCCCGACTTCAAGCGCAAACATCTCGTGCAGCTGCGGCGCCTGCGGCATCCAAACGAGTCGAAGAATCCGGCCAAGAAGGCAGGTCAATGCTAGTCCTCGATCACGATCGCGCGGGCGGCTACTGGGGCGCTGTGTACGCTTTCACCGCGGTGAAGGGCCTTCAGGTGGTCATCGACGGCCCGGTAGGCTGCGAGAATCTCCCGGTCACCTCCGTCCTGCACTACACCGACGGGCTTCCTCCGCACGAGCTGCCGATCGTCGTAACCGGCCTCGCCGAAGAAGAGCTTGGGCAGAAGGGCACGGAGGAGGCGATGAAGCGCGCCCACGAAGCGCTCGACCCCGCGCTGCCCGCGGTGGTGGTCACGGGGTCCATCGCCGAAATGATCGGCGGCGGTGTGACACCCGAGGGCACCGGTATCAAGCGGTTTCTCCCGCGGACCATCGACGAGGACCAGTGGGAAAGCGCCGACCGAGCCCTGTTGTGGATGTGGAAGCAGTTCGGCCCGAAAAAAAAGCATCGGCCCTACAAGCGCAAGGAGGGTGCGCCGCCCCGCATCAACATCATCGGGCCGAGCTACGGCTACTTCAACACGTGGAGCGACCTCGCCGAGATACGGCGCCTCATCGAGGGCATCGGCGCCGAGGTCAACATGGTGTTCCCGCTCGGCAGTCATCTCGCCGACATCGCCAAGCTCGGCCAGGCCGACGCCAACGTAGTGATGTACCGCGAGTACGGCCGGCTACTGTGCGAAGAGCTCGGGACCCCGTTCCTGCAGGCGCCGATTGGCCTGCACAGCACCACCAAGTTCCTACGAGCGCTTGGCGAGCTGGTCGACCTAGACCCCGAACCGTTCATCGAGAAGGAAAAACACACCACGCTGAAGCCGATGTGGGACCTTTGGCGGTCGGTAACCCAGGACTTCTTCGGTACCGCGAGCTTTGGCGTAGTCGCCAATGAAACCTACAGCCGCGGGCTGCGCGCGTTTCTCGAGGACGAGCTCGGACTGCCCTGCCACTTCGCGGTGGCTCGTACGGCCGGCGCCAAGACGGACAACGCCGACATCCGAAAGCAGATCCAGGAGAACCCTCCGCTCATGGTGTTCGGCTCCTACAACGAGCGCATGTACCTGGCTGAGGCGGGCGGCCGCGGGATCTATATTCCGGCCTCGTTCCCCGGTACGGCGATCCGTCGACACACCGGCACCCCATTCATGGGCTACGCCGGCGCGACCTACCTTGTGCAGGAGCTGTGCAACGCGCTGTTCGACGCGCTCTTCAACATCATTCCGCTCGGTACGGAGCTCGATAAGATCGATCCCACGCCGTCGCGCGCCTCGTTCCCATGGACCGAGGCCGCCGAGCGAGCGCTCGCGCAGGCGCTCGAGACGATGCCAGTGCTGACGCGCATCTCGGCGGCCAAGCAGCTACGGGACGACGCCGAGCGGCGCGCCCGAGAGCTTGGGCTCGACTCGGTCACGTTGGCCGCACTCGACCCATCCTCGACCAACCCCGATTACGCCAATTCGGCGCAACCCAGCCGCGCGGGATGAGCGCGGAAACTGGTCAGGAGGTCACAGAACGAAAATGGCAGAAGAAAACAAAGCAAGCTCCTTGTCGGGGCTTACGGAAGCTGAGGCGAAGGAGTTTCACCGCTTTTTCGTCACGGGCTTCTTGGTGTTCACCGCAGTGGCGATCGTCGCCCACTTCCTCGTATGGTCGTGGCGTCCGTGGTTCCCGCCGGTGGACGGCTACGGCCTGCTCGAGCTCGGGCAGTCCGCGGCGAACACTCTGATGGGTTGAGGAGAGAACCATGCATAAGCTCTGGCTCATTTTTGATCCGCGTCAGGCGCTCGTGGGCCTCTTTGGCTTTCTGTTCGTCCTCGCGCTTCTCATTCACTTCATCCTACTCAGCACCGATCGATTCAACTGGATCGAGGGGCCCTCACAAGGCACGGCGCAGCAGAACTCTGCGCTTCCGCCTCAGTGAGCGGCTGAACGGCTGGCCCGATCTCGATCGGGCCGGCGAGAGGGCGCCCCCCGCTTGCGGGGGGCGCTTTACTAATTGAAGGTCGCAGTCGATGCACGGTCGAACGCTCCGCGACCGCCTTTGCCGCGCGGCGACGCCGCGCTCTCCCAACCTTTTTCAGCACGCTCCTAAGAGTCGAGGTCGCCGATGCCGTGGCGGCGGAGCTTGGAGTACAGGCTTTGTCGGCTGAGGCCGAGCATCTGCGCCGCAGCCGCGCGGTTGTTGCCGCTGACGTCCAGCGCGGCCTCGATGCAAAGACGCTCGATGAGGTCGGTTGACTCTTTGACGATGTCCTTGAGCGAGACTCGACCCACGAGCTCTTGGAGCTGATCGACCGATCGATGAATGAGCGAGTTCGCGCCGCGTTCCAAAACGCGCTGTGACGCCGCCACTGGCCGAATCACGAAGCCGTAACAGGGGTTGCCGCCGTTGTGAGCCATCACCGCGGTCACCAGCGCTTCTTGCTCTGCGCCGAAGTCGTCCCGAACTACGGTTGCAAAGTTCCGAACCACGCCGTGCTCTCGAAGATTCGAGAGGATGATGTTGAGGTCGAGACCCGGACGGCCGAGCCACTGCTCGAAGCTCTGTCCGACCACATGGCTCTCATCCGCTCGCTGGACCATTTCGCAGAACCCAGAGTTGGCGGTGAGGACGTCTCGGTTGTCGTCGATCACGACGAAACCGTCGGGAAGGGCCTCGAGCACGTGCAACATTCGAGATTCGCGACCATCGACGGGGGCCGTACGGTCCGCGGGCCAGAACCGTACGAGGAGCAAGACAACGCCAGCCTGCCGAAACATGGAAGCGGACGCCATCAAGCTTTGGTCATTGGATTCGAGCTGGACCCGAGTGTGAGTCCCGCCCGCCTCGACTGCACCGAGGAGCGTGAGCAGGTTGTCTCGACTTTCCTTCGCGAAAAGGTCGACAAGCTTCTTACCTTGAAGGGTGTCGACCGACTGACCGAGAATCGAGGCGGCCGCGGGGTTCGCTTCGACCACCTTTCGTGTGTCGCCCTGCACGATGAGAGCGCCTTCCGAGCAGACATGGAAAAGGACTCGGTAGCGGGTATCCGCCTGGCGGAGGCGACGGTACTCGAGGTCCATCGCCTGCTGCGAACTCACCAGTCGCTGCTGCAACTCGGCGATTGTGCGCAGGTCCTGACCGGGAAGGATGAGGTGCTTGTCGTCGGTGACGAAGCCACCGAAGCGGACCGGAACCGAACCAAGGCCATCGACCTGCTGGTTGATCTCTCGAGGCCGTATGAGCTCGCCACCCTTATCCAGGCGCTCACGAAGCTTGCCAACCTTTCGGCGACTGTCCGGCAGCACCGTGTCGACCCATTTTTGGCCAATCAGGAACATCCAGCCGGGCTCGTCCTTGAGCGCCTCGCCAAGCCAGACATCCACGATGGTGCCGGAGGAATCGAGAACCAGCGCCAAGTCGGCCATCGACCCCACTACGCGGCGCGCGAATAGCTGGCCTGCGTTGGGAGTAGGCGGCCCAGATTCGATTCCGCTGGCGGCTAGCATAGTCACTTCTCTACTACTTCGTCTAAGCAGAACAAGGCGAATTGCTGCCAGGATTCGGGAGTGACGAAGTGGGGGGGGAGCCGAGCCAATCGAGCGCGTCGCGGCCCGACCGACAGTGCCGTGCGCCGAAGCGCTCAGCTAACTCGGACAGTCCGGCGGCCGCTCCGCCCAACATGACCTGAGCGCTCGGCCGCAGCGCATGGATGCGCTCCAGCAGCGGCCCCAGACGCCGAACCAAGGCGTCATTGCTGACCGTGAACCCGATCGCGGAGACGTTCTCGCGGTCCAAGAGCTCGAGCAACGCCATCTCGTCCGCCGCGGGTTCGACATGAACGGCCCAGCCGTGGCTTCGAAGGAGCTCCGCGAGCACGTGAATCGAGAGGGTGTGCTGTTCGCCCGGCGCGGCGGACAAGACCACGAGCCCCTCTTTTGTGACAGGCGCTTCGACTTTCTGACCTATCACCGCCACCAGCCGCTGGAGCATTCCAAGGCCCACGGTGACGTCCGAAAAGGAGCGTTCGTCGTCCAACCACTGCTCGCCGAGCAAATGCGCCGCCGGCGCGATCACATCGAGAAGCACGTTCTGCATGGGAAGACCCTCTCGGAGCAGACCCTCTAGGCGGCCGAGAAGCCCCGCCATGTCCTGTCCCGTGGACAGCTCGGCGAATCGCTCGATCTCGTCTCCCGAGATGTCGAAGGTATCGACGGGGACCGCGCCGGAAATCAGAGATGACCGATGGGCTAGCAGCAGCTGCGGGATGATCTGATCCTCGATGGTGTTCAGCAGCACGGCTTCAGAGCGCCGCACCGCGATGGCGTGCACCTCGGATTCCCGTTCCTCCGGGAGCGAATACGCATCCGAACTGGTTTCCCAGGCCTTGTCGTCCGAGCGTTTCAGGGTAATCGCCTCATTGGTCGCGGAGGAGTCCGATGATACACACGATGGCTTGAGCGGCAAGAGGTTCATTTGATTCCTTTCGTAGCTCGCGTTGAGCGATTAGAGGTCTCCGGACGTCTTCGATATCGCCCAGCGCCAAAGCCATGCGTCCGGCACCGGAACCGCGAGAAAGAGGTGCTCGAAGATGGCTAGAGTCAGAAGAGAGGCCGACAGTACGAGGCCGGTTGCCTCCCCATCGGAGGTCGGAGTCGCGGCCGTGAATAGGAAGAACGCGACGACGGACGCGATCCCCACCGAGAACGGCATCAGCGGATTCAAGCGAGATACGCGAAAGTAGCTCGTGAGATATTTCAAGTGCAGCGGCACGAAATCCTTGGACAGATTCTGCACGCCCAAAAAGACGTTGAATTTCGCCGAGAGGCGCATCAGCCACAACACCGCGAAGGTCCAGGCCGCAACCTGATTGGACGCTTTCCAGCTCAGCGCGACGACGGCAGCCATCGTCGCCGCCAACGCGAGCTCGTGATGAATGACGGCCTCGGTGGCGGCCCGAAAGCGCGCCCAGCCTTCGAGCCCCGGTGGGCAGGGGCCACGCCGAGGCCCGGTCACGCGACCGAGCAAGAACGTCAACTCATGCCAGCCCCACAGCGCGATTCCGCTCAGGAACCCAAGACAAGCTCCAGCGCTGGTGTTGTCATCGCGCAACGCGAACGTCGCAACCAATCCGGCGAGACCCAAGACGCTCGCAATCCCGATACTCCATCGGTGCGTTCGTCGAGGAAGCCAAACGAGACGCAGCACCAACGCAGTGCTGAGCCACCAGACCCCGACGACAAACAGGATTGCGAGCAGCGTGTTCATGTCACCAGGCGGCCGCCATGCGGAGCTCATCCGGGAGCGTATTGGTCCGAGTGGGAAGGCAGTACATGCGTGCGAAGGTCGCCCCGACCCGGAGCTGCAGCGGCAGCGCCTTGATGCGACCAACGATGCCCTGCTCCTGCAGAGTCATGATGCGCACCGAAAGCGACTGCAGGTTCCGCAGATGCTTGAGGAAAGCGGGGGCCTCC
Source organism: uncultured Myxococcales bacterium (assembly GCA_965601515.1). Lineage (GTDB taxonomy): Bacteria > Myxococcota_A > Polyangia > Polyangiales > Houyiibacteriaceae > SG8-38. Next base: position 27,884 of record CBFCWN010000010.1, read on the forward strand.
ACATCGATCAGCACCGGAAACACCTGCTTCGACACCTCTTGCACGATACGGAACACCTCAATCGCGTTCTGCTCGGGGTCCAGCCCGAGCGCATGATGAAGGTGCGGCCGGGTGTGGTCGCGCACGAACATGGTGGCGAATACTGCGAGCTGGAAGAACCGAATCCAAAGCCGGTTCATACCCTTGAGCAGCTTCGGGTTGGCGCGCATCATCAGCGCCAGCGCCTCGCCGTGGCGGAACTCGTCGTTGCACCACTCCTTGAACTTCGTGAAGATCGGGTGGAAGCGATTCTCGGGATTGCGCTCGAGATGCCGGAAGATTCGGATGTAGCGGGCGTAGCCGATCTTCTCGGACAGGTACGTCGCATAGAGGATGAACTTCGGCTTGAAGTAGGTGTACTGCTTCTTTTTGACCAAGAAGCCCATGTCGACGCTGAGGCCGAACTCCTTGAGGCATTCGTTGATGAAACCCGCGTGCCGCGACTCGTCGCGCGCCATGTAGCGGAAGAGTTTCTGCAGCTCGGGGTTGAACCCCTTCTTGTGCAGCTCCGCGTAGAGCACGCAGCCCGAAAACTCGGCCGTCAGCGAGCTGACGAGAAAGTCGAGAAACTCCTTCCGAAGCTCGGGCGAGAGCGACTGCGGATCGAAGTCCCAGTCATCATCCCTGTGGAAGTGCCCAAAGTTCTTGTCCTCCTCGAACTCGGCCATCAGGGCTTCCCACTGCGGCCCGACCGAGTCGATGGACAGGCGATTCATCGACTTGATGTCGGTTGTGTAGAAGCGCGGGCTGAGCGTGGTCGTCTCCTGCGCCTTGCGCGTGAACTCGTTTGGAACGGTTTGGGTGGTCATGTCATCTCCATGAACGGGGCTCAGTCGACGAGCTCCATGATTCCAAGGTCGCCAACGAGGCGGACCCATAGTCGCTTGAGGGGTGAGGCCCGCCGCACCGTGGCTCGACGACGAACGCGAATTGTTTCACCGAACGCCGGCGCAATCTCGGCTCCATGCACGGTCACCGAATCGCCGGGATGGATCTCGGGGTTGCCGTCGAGTTCGACATGCGCCGAAAGGTCTTCGGGGGTGTTCGTGACCGTTACGGTACAGCCGAGGTCGAACACCCGGGCATGGACGGAGGCGGTCATTGATTCGCCTCGCGCATCAACCAGTCGAAGGATTCGTAGTTCGTACGTCCGAACGAGCGAAGCTCGACGCTGTGGCCGGTCTCCGGGTCCTGAAGTACGAAGCGCCCGTCTTCGGTTCGGCCGAGCAGAAACGGAGCCTCTCGGCCAATCGACTCGAGCTTGCGAGTGCGGAACATGCCCCGGAGTACGCCGCGGACGAATCCGCCCGATTCAGGCTGGAGTGTCATGATCTCGCGACTGCCGTCGGCGGATCGAACGGCAACCCCGCCATCCGGGAGGTCTGCGAACTGAAGTGAAACCGACTGCGCAACGGTAGGCAGCGGCGCGTCGACACGGTTGGCTTTACCCATCGCAGCGAGCGCGATCGCGATGACGATGACCGCGGCCGCACCGATCAAGGCACCCCGCGGCACCTTCTGCTCGTGGATGTGGTGGTGGGCGATCGCCCGCTGAAATGCGCCGTCTTCCATGGTCCTACGAAGCCGTCTCCGCGGTCAGGTCCCGAACCGGCCGGGGGCCAACGCTCGGTCCGTTGTCGTTGGCCACTCCCCCGGGGCCACTCGCAATTGCGACCGATTGCGCGGCCGCGTAGCGCATGACCGCTTCCTTTAGGCATCTAGCCACTGCATTGGGCTCCGCAATGGCACGGAGGGCCGGGCGGGGTTTGAAGTAGTGGCCCGGCGCCACATGCGGCCAGAAGTAGATGCGTCGCACGCGCTCTCCCTTCGTAAGCTCGAGCGCGATGTCGCCATCGTCGTCGTCCCGGACCACGAGGTCGGCCGAGGCGAGACGCTTGAAGGGCAGGTTCCAAGCCATCGGAAGCACCACCCCAAATCGCATCACGACGCGGCGGGAGGTGATCGTGTACACAGTGGCTCTCGCGTGGAGCCACGCGAACAACGCCACCAAACCCAGGCACAGCAAGAACAGTCCGATCATCTGAAGAAGCTCGAACGACGCCGAGCCCAGCCCTCCTCCACCGAAGGCGAACGCGAGCCGGACCACCACCAAGGCCGCAAAGTACACGCCCAACCAATGGATCTTCATCGCTGCCTTCGCGAGCGAACGCCACTTCGGTGCCCCTTGCCAAAGGATGCGCTCGCCGTTCGGGAGCTCGGCGGGGAGCCCGTAAATGGGCTCCATTTCGTTGGAATGGGTCATACCACCGGCCCCAGACGCTTCGGCTCGGCGTAGAGGCGGCCGCCCGCGAAGAACGCGACAATCCGCTCTTCCTCCATGACCGTAATCTGCCCGTCCTGCTTGAGGGTCGGCGCGAGCTCCAGCTGTGTGGAGAGTAGCGCCTCGACCTCGACGTACTTCTTGTCGCCGCGGACCACCACCATATTGATCGGCACCAAGCGAACCTCGTCGCCGCTGTCACCCAGTCCGACCTCGAGGTAGCGAACGATCATCTCGGCCCGATCGACCCAGATGTCGTTGATCTTGCCGCCGACCTCGCCATCGGCCCCCATCAGCTCCCAGCCACGGACATCGTGACCGGCAGTCACCTTGTAGTCTGTGGCAACACGCATCGGGACGATGGCGACATGGCCCTCGCGGGTGAGCTCGGGCTCGTCGTGTCGCTCGGCATAGGAGGATGGGCCGACCCCAGCCAGCAGTGGGTCTTGCGTGGTAGGCGTACTCGTTGACCCGGCGGAAAACGAGGTCCGGGTGAGCTCGAACTCGCGAGTGTCCCGCTCGAAGTTCGGCGCATGGTACTCACCGCCTTCGGGCAGCAAGAACGTCTTGGGCTTCGGAATCAAGATGTTGGTCGTCGACCCGACCATCCGAGGGATGTCTTTCTCGAGTGGGTAGCCTTCGCGACGGTCTTCCTTGCGAAGCCAGTACACCAGGCCGGCGAAGAAGATCCAAAAGGCGTATAGAGTGAGCTGAGCGAAGTCGAGGTTCTGTGTGATCATGAGAGCTCCAAACCGGGGCTAGCAGGGCATTTCCGTAAGCCCGAAACGAGTAGAAGACGAGGCCCTCGGGACACCGGACCGAACCAACGGACCGATCGCCACGAGCGTGCCGAACAAAAGTGCAATTTCGAGGTGGTAGACGAAGCTGTAGCCGACCTGGCTTTCGATGAGACCGGGGCCCAGCGCGCCTTGAATCGCGAGGGTAGAGACACCGTCGCGAAGCGCACCGCCGATGGCGATGCCAAGTCCGCTCGCCGTGGCTTGAACGGCGCCCCAGGCGCCAATCGCGAGGCCGGACTGGCCGCGCTCAGACAACGACATCGAGGCGGCGAGTGTACCCACCGAGAACCAGCCGCCGCCGAATCCGATCACCACGGTGCCGAACCAGAACATGCGCACCGAGGTGAGCGGGGCGGCGAAGATGACCGCCGAAAAGCCGGCGATGCCGATCAACGCGCCGAAGGCGGCGAGCCGATGAGGGTCGCCAGCATTCGACAACCAGCGCGCGGCCACGAAGAGGCCAGCCAGAGTGCCGCCCGCCATCATCGCGGTGAGGACCGTCGTGCCCGACACCGACAGGTTGAGAAGTTCGCCGCCATAAGGCTCGAGCAGGATGTCCTGCATGCTGAAGCCGGCCCCACCAAGACCGACCGCGACCAGCAGCCGGGTGGCGGCGCCACCTTGGAGCAGCTCGCGGAGTGACTCGCGGAACGGGCGCCGCGGCGCGGGCGCCGGCGCGGGAACGGGCTCGCCGTCCTCGTCTCGGTAGAGCTTGCCTTCCTGCTTCCAAAGGGCGATCAGGTTGAGAACCGCGGTCACGACGGCCGCGCCCTGGATAATCTGGATGAGCTTCACGTAGCCGAAGTCGCGAAGCAGCGCGCCGAATACGAGCGAGGCCACCACCATGCCGACGAGCAGCATCACGTAGAGCAGAGCGACCACCCGCGGCCGAGACTCGGGGGTAGCGAGGTCGGTGGCCAGAGCCACCCCCGCCGTCTGGGTGGTGTGCAGACCGGCGCCGACCAATAGGAATGCGATACCGGCCCCGATCTCGCCCCCGAACGGCATCGGATTCGGATTGGTACCGGTTCCCGACAGCACGAGCAGCGCGAACGGCATGAGGGCCAGGCCACCGAACTGGCCTAGGGTGCCAAACCAGATGTAGGGGACCCTTCGCCAACCAAACAACGAACGGTGGTGGTCGGAGCGATGGCCAATCAGCGCGCGCAGCGGCGCGAACACGATGGGAAGCGCGACGAGGAACGCAACCATCCAGGCCGGAATCCCGAGCTCCACGATCATCACGCGGTTGATGGTGCCGTTGAGTAGCACGAGCACAATGCCCACCGAGATCTGGAACAGCGAGAGTCGGAGCAAACGACCCAGCGGGAACTCCGGCGTTGCGGCGTCCGCAAACGGGAGCGCACGCGGGCCGAGCCGCTTCCACACGTTCGCGATGCTGCGCTTCTTTTGGACCACGCCCTTCACCGCCGAATCAGCTCCTGAGCTCGAGAAACGTAAAAGCCACTGTCGATGAGATCGGTGCGCCCGAGGCCAAAGTCGGCAAGCGCCTCGGAGGCATCGATTCGCTTGCGAAGATTCGCGGGCGAGATCGGCGCGATGTCCGGCGAGCGGTCGCCTCTTGGAAATACCTTGCCAACGACCTTGGCAACCTGCAGTAGTGCCGTCGAGGGCGCGAAGGTAACCGCCACCCCGCGCCGGGCACGCTGGGCGAGGCGCTCGATGACGCGAACCATGTCATCGGCCTGGTAGTGAATGACCGAATCCATCGCGACCACCCAGTCGAAATCGCCATCGGAGTCTTCGCCACACATGTCGCCGACGCGGAACTCGATTCGTCCCCGACCCGCATCGATCGAGCGCTCGTTCGCGAGCTGGATCAGAGTTGGCGAGATGTCGACGGCCACGACTTCAGCGCCGCGGCGTGCGGCCTCGACGGCGAGCGCCCCGGTGCCGCAACCGGCGTCGAGCACGCGCTGCCCGGTGAGGTCTTCTGGAAGATAGGACAGCAAGGTGGCCCGCATACGGTCGCGTCCCGCGCGAACCGTCGCGCGAATACCGCTCACCGGCGCGTCGGAGGTGAGCCGCTCCCACGCCTTGGCGGCGGTGCGATCGAAGTACTCCTCGATCTCGTCCCGTCGTTGGTTGTAGGTCGGCGCGTTCATCTCAGTCCTCACTCGAATCCCAGGAACTCGAAGATCTCACGGTCGGCCATCGAGTTCGCCTCGAGCGGGTCGACACCGGCCCACAGCTCGGCCGCGAGCCGAAGGTACTCGTTCTGGACCGCCTCGAGCTCGGCCGACGGCTCCATCTCGAACAACGTCGACTTCTTGAGTCGGCTCCGACGCACGACGTCGAGCGACGGGATATGGGCTAGCCGCCGCAAGCCGGCCTGGGCGTTGTAGCGGTCGATCTCGTCGGTGTTCTCGCTCCGATTGGCAATGACGCCACCCACGCGCACCTGGTAGTTCTTCGCCTTGGCGCCGATCGCAGCCACGATGCGGTTCATCGCGAAGATCGAGTCGAAGTCGTTGGCAGTCACGATGAGCGCTCGCTGCGCGTGTTGCAGCGGGGCCGCGAAGCCGCCGCACACCACGTCGCCGAGCACGTCGAAGATGACCACATCGGTGTCCTCGAGCAGATGATGCTCCTTGAGCAGCTTCACGGTCTGACCGACCACGTAGCCGCCGCAGCCGGTGCCTGCGGGCGGGCCGCCCGCCTCGACGCACATCACACCGTTGAAGCCCTCGACTACGTAGTCCTCGGGACGAAGCTCCTCCGGGTGAAAGTCGACCTCCTTGAGGACATCGATGACAGTGGGCTGGAGCTTCTTGGTCAGGGTGAACGTCGAGTCGTGCTTGGGGTCGCAGCCGATCTGCAAGACGCGCTTGCCGAGCTTGGAGAAGGCCACCGACAGATTCGAACTGGTCGTGCTCTTGCCGATGCCTCCCTTGCCGTAGAGCGCGAACACCTTGGCTCCGGTGATCTCGGTGGGGCGCGGCGCATGGTACTGCACGCTGCCCTGGCCATCGCCGTCTTGACTCCGTTTTCCGATCTGTAGCAGTTCCATTTCGTTTCCTTGCATCGGGCCTAAGCGGCGCCCAGCGTGATCCCTTCGTTCGGCACACCCTCGAGCGTGTCCTCGAGCTCGTCTCCGGCGGCGTAGAGCGCGGCCATCGTTTCTTCGTCGGGTTCCCAGTAGCTACGCTCGGAGGCCTCGATGAGGCGCTGGGCGAGCTTGAGCGACGCCTTGGGATTGAGCTTTGACAGGCGCTCGCGCATCGCTTCGTCGAGCACGTAGGTTTTGGTGAGCTCGCGGTAGACCCACGGCTGCACCTGACTCGTGGTCGCCGACCAGCCGAGCGTGTTGGTGACCTGGGCCTCGATCTGGCGAACGCCCTCGGCTCCGTGCTTGAGCATCTCCTCGGCCCACTTTGGATTGAGCGAGCGGGTACGGCTTTCGAGTCCAACCTGTTCCTCGAGGGTGCGAACGGTACCCTTCCCTTGGGTTTCGTCACCGATGTACACCGGTAGCGCCTCGCCGCCCCGAGCCATGCTCGCCGCGCGGCCGATGCCGCCCAGGGTGTCGAAGTAGTGGTCGATCGTGGTGACCCCGAGCTCGATGGACTCGAGGTTCTGGTACGCAAGGTCGACTCGGCCGAGCGCGCTCTTGAGCAGGCCCTGCTGCTCCACCGAGGTGCCGTTCGCCCGATAGGCAAAGCACTTTCGCTTGGCGTACGCGTCACCCAACTCGTCCTCGTCTTGCCAGGTGCCGCCGTCGACGAGGAGGTTCACGTTGGCGCCATAGGCGCCTTCCTTGTTGCTGAATACTCGGAGCGCGGCCGTTTCGAGATCGACGCCATGCTCGGCCTGGTAGGCGAGCGTATTGCGGCGCACAAAGTTCAGCTCAGGGGGCTCGTCGGCGCTCGCGGCGAGCCATGCCGCCTCGGCCAGAAGCCGAGTCTGAAGCGGCAATAGGTCGCGGAAGATGCCGGACAGAGTCATCAGGACGTCAATGCGCGGCCGGCCGAGCGTCTCGAGCGGGATGAGCTCCGCCCCGCACAGCCGGCCGTAGCTGTCGAGCCGCGGTCTCGCGCCGAGCAGGGCCAGTGCCTGACCGATCGGGGCGCCACCGCTCTTGAGGTTGTCGGCGCCCCACAGCACGATCGCAATCGATTCGGGCAGTACCTGGCTGGACTCGCGGTGCGTGGCGAGCAGCCGCTCGGCCTGGACTTGCCCCTGACGCAGCGCCGCCTCGTCCGGAAGCGCGAACGGATCGAAGCCGTGCAGGTTCCGGCCGGTGGGCAAGACATCGGGATTGCGGAGCAGGTCGCCGCCGGGCGCGGGCCGAATGAACCGGCCATCGAGCGCGGTGACGACCGCGTCGAGCTCGGCGCTCTTCGACAGCGCGAAGGCGGTCTGGCGCAGCGTGGCGCACAGCGCGCGCGCTCTCTCGGTCGGCTTGAGTCCGCCGGCCTTGAGCGCGCGCTTGTCGGACTCGCCAGCCACGAGCGCGGCGAGGGTGGCGTCGGGGAGCGGACCCGAGTCGTGAGCCTCCGCGATCGCGCCGAGGTACTCGACACGGGCGCTTTCGCTCATCGGTTCACCGAGGACATGAAGCCCGGTGGGGATCAGCGTCCGCTCGAGCTCGACGAGCTGGTTCACGATTGCATCGAGGCCGCCGGCCGAAAGGTCCAGCGCCTCGGCCTGCTCATGGATGAGGGGCACCAAACGCTCGGCCTCGCCGGAGGTGGGGTCGAGCCCGCGGTACCGGTCCACCGTTTCACGCAGCGCCTGAAGCTCCCGGTAAAGCCCCGACCGTCGGATGGGTGGAGTGAGGTAGCTGATCAGCGTCGCGGCTCCGCGGCGGCGCGCCAGCGCTCCTTCCGACGGGTTGTTCGACGCGTAGAGATACAGGTTCGGCAGGTCGCCGATGAGCCGATCCGGCCAGCATGCCTCCGACAGGCACACCTGCTTGCCCGGCATGAACTCGAGCGCGCCGTGGGTACCAAAGTGGAGCACGGCATCGGCGCCGAAGTCCTCGCGGAGGTACTGATAGAACGCGGTGAAGGCGTGGGTGGGCGCGAAGCTCGACTCGTAGAGCAGCCGCATCGGATCGCCCTCGTAGCCAAACGCGGGCTGGACTCCGACCAACACGCGCCCGAAACGGGCGCCAAGCACGAACAGCGAGCGGCCGTCGGTCTGGAGCCGCCCGGGCGCCGACCCCCACTGCGCCTCGATCTCTCCGAGATGGCGGCTTCGCACGACGTAGTCGTCGACGTCAAGCTTGGCCACCACGTTCGCGTCGGTGCCGTAACGCTCGGCGTTGCCGTTGAGCACCGCGGCACGAAGGTCGTCGACGGTGTCGGGGACCTCGACGTCGTAGCCGGCCTCGGCGAGCGCAGCCAAGGTTCGGTGGAGGGACTCGAACACCGACAGGAACGCAGCGGTGCCGGTCGCTCCGGCGTTGGGCGGAAAGTTGAAGAGCACGATGGCGAGAGCGCGCTCGGCGCGTGGCTTGAGTCGAAGCCGAACCTGCCGGTCGACCCGATCCGCCAAGCGCTCGACGCGGTCCGTGATGGGCACCATCTGCTCACTGCCCGCCTCGCGGTCGCGGCCGCCAAAGGCGATGGGCCCGGTCGCGCCGTCGAGCTCAGGAATCGCGACCATGATGGTGGCCTCGAGCGGAGTGAGGCCGAGCGTCGAGCTCTGCCACTCGCGCACGCTCTGAAACTCGAGCGGCTGCGCAGCGATGTAGGGGACGTCCAGCTCGGCCAGCATCTGCTCGGCAGCCTTGGCGTCGTTGAAGGCCGGGCCACCCACCAGCGAAAAGCCGGTGAGAGACACCACGGCGTCGACCGCGACTCGGTCGCCGTCGAAGAAGAACTCGCGAATCGCAGGCCGCGAGTCGAGCCCGCTCGCAAACGCCGGAATCACCCGGTACCCGCGCGCCTCGAGGGCGGCGAGTACGCCGTCGTAGTGCTGGGTGTCGTGGGCCAGCACGTAGGAACGCATCAGGAGAACGCCGATCGTACCGCGCGGAGCCTCGGGTCTGGGCAGCGCCGAGACCGCCTCCGTGATCCGCTCCGCAAGGTCCGGGTGGTAGAGACCGTTCTCCGGATAGGCGCGGGGCGGAGCCACGTTGAGGGTACCGCGCAGCGTGCGCCGCTCGCCGTCGGCGTAGCGGTTGACCAGCATCCGCACCATGTCCGCGAGGTTGTCGGACGAACCGGACAGCCAGTACGACATCACGAGGAAGTAGGCGCGAAGGTCCTGGGCCTTGCCAGGAATGAGCGACAAGATCTTCGGAATCCGGCGCAGCATCGCGAGCTGACCGGCGCCGCCCGGCTGAGACTTGCGGCCCCGCCGCAGCTTCCTCATCAGGCCGAGGCCCTTCTTCTGGTCCATGCGGAAGTCGCCCATCCGCGTAAGCCGCATCACCTCGCTCGCACTCATGGTGCACACCATCGCATCGCAACGCTCACGACGAGCGGTGAGGGCCGGCAGCACCGCGCGAATATGCTCGTCGATGAACAGCATGTTCGCGAACACGAGGTCGGCGGTCTCGATGTCGGCCACGGCTGCAGCCACCGCGTCGGGGTCGCTGAACTGGGTGGCGGCGTGCAAACGCAGTTCGAGCCCCGGTAGCTCGTCGACGAGCTCGCGCCGGGCCCGCTCGACCGCACCGGCAATGTGGTGATCCAGCGTGAGGATCACCATCCGCACCGGCGCGGCGCTCCTATCGACCTTGGAAGTGGGCTTTGGCTTCATAAAGCGTCTCCAAGGTGATGGGTTGGTAACAGCGCTCGCGCGCAAACTGCTCGGTGTTGCGGCGGGCCTTGCCACGAACGAAGAACGGGATCTTCTTGAGCTCCTTCGCTGCCTCGGTGGTCCACTCGGGCGTCGCACCCGGCGCAGCCGAGGACGGGAGGGGCGCCGGGTTCTCGACGGGCCAAAGCTCGGGGTCGGTCGCGCGTTGAGGGAGGTCCTGGTTGGCGACGCTGGTGTGAGCGATGCTGGCGTCCTCAGCGGAACCACCGACGTGGCCGAGGTGACTGGGCGCGGCACCGTCGGCGAACTCGAAGTCGTCCCTAAACATGCCGAGTAGATGCTCTTCGAGGCCCATCATCAGCGGGTGCACCCAGGTGTCGAAGATCACGTTGGCGCCCTCAAAACCCATGAGCGGCGAGTAGCGAGCCGGGTAGTCGTGGACGTGCACCGGCGCCGAGATCACCGCGCACGGTAGGCCGAGTCGCTTCGAGATGTGGCGCTCCATCTGAGTACCGAGCACCAGCTCGGGGCGCGCCTCGGCAATCGCCTCCTCCACCGTGAGGTGATCCTCGGTGATGAGCGCGGTGAGGCCGTAGCGCTTGGCTTCGGCGCGAACCGCGCGGGCCAGCTCGCGACTGTAGGTGCCGAGCCCGACCACCTCAAACCCGAGTTCTTGGCTCGCGACGCGGGCCGAGGCGATGGCGTGGGTCGCGTCGCCGTAGATGAAGACGCGCTTACCGGTGAGGTAGGTCGAGTCGATCGACCGAGAGTACCAGGGCAGCCTCAGGCTCGGCTCGTCGAGCGTCGCGCTCGGATCGACGCCGACGAGCTCTGCGACTTCGCGCACGAAGGCACGGGTCGCGCCCACGCCCATCGGCACGGTGGTCGTGAATGGCTGGCCAAAAGCCTTTTGCAGCCAGCGCGCCGTAGTCTCGGCGATCTCCGGGTAGAGCACGACGTTGAAATCGGCGGCCGCGAGACGCGCGAGGTCGGACGGGGAGGCGTCGAGCGGAGCCACCACGTTGATATCGATCCCGAGCCGGCCGAGCAGCCGCGTGATTTCGAGCAGATCGTCCCGGTGGCGAAAGCCGAGCGCGGTCGGGCCGAGAACATTGCAGCTCGGTCGTGGCTTGGAATCCGCGGTCTTCTCGGTCTTCTCGATTCGGCCGCAGCACGCGCGCGCGATGCGGTAGAAGGTCTCGGACGCACCCCAGTTCTCCTTGCGCTGGTAGGCGTTGAGCTCGACCGGCACCACCGGCACCGGCAGACCGAGCGCAGCGCCGATTCCAGCCGGATCGTCCTGGATGAGCTCGGCCGTGCAGGATGCGCCGATCAGCACCAGCTCGGGCGAGAAGCGCTCGAACGCTTCGCGGGCCGTCTGCTTGAGCAACTCTGCGGTGTCGCCGCCTAGATCGCGGGCCTGAAAGGTCGTGTAGGTCACAGGCGGTCGCGCGCGACGGCGCTCGATCATGGTGAAGAGCAAGTCGGCGTAGGTGTCGCCCTGCGGCGCGTGCAGCACGAAGTGCACGCCCTTCATCGCGGTCGCGATGCGCATGGCGCCCACGTGGGGCGGGCCTTCGTAGGTCCAGACCGACAGCTCCATCGCTACACCGAAAGCCTTTCTTGCCGCACGAGCGGACGGGTGAAGAGCTCGGCGAGGTCCGCCGCCTGCTCAAAGCCTTGAATCGGAGTGAACGTGAGCTCGATCGACCACTTGGTGGTGAAGCCCTCGACCTCGAGCGGGTTGGCGAGTCCGAGCCCGCACACGACGAGGTCCGGTCGCTGGGCCCTGCACCGGTCGAGCTGACGCTCGACATCCTGACCCTCGCTCAGCACGACATCGGTCGGCAGCGCCGAAAGCTCGTGGGCAAGGTGGGTCTGCTGCAGGTACGGCGTGCCGACCTCGAGCAGCTCCATGCCGAGCTCGCCGTGAAGAAAGCGTGCGATCGGCACCTCGAGCTGTGAGTCGGGGAAGAAGAAGACCCGCTTGTGCTGCAGCCGCTCGCGGGCGCGGCCGAGCGCGGCCCGGGCCCGCCGCTCGGCGGGTCCAATCACCTCTTCGAACCTAGCGCGTTCCACGCCAAAGGCCTTGGCGGCGGCCCACAGCCACGCGCGGGTGCCGTCGACGCCGAGCGGAAACAGCGCTGGCAAATGGCGCGCGCCCAGGTCATCGAGCGCGAGCGAGGTCTCTGCGAGGTAGGGCTGCGCGAGTAGATAGCGCGTGGTCGGCCCGATGGCGGGCAGCCCATCGCGACGCGCGGGCAGGAACGAAGCGTCGATTCCGAGTGCCTCGAAGATGCGCGCAAACTGATCCTCGACCACATCGGGGAGCGTTCCGACGACGAGCAGCGATTCGGGCGCATTCGCGTCGCGTCGCTCGGCGCGCAGCAGCGCAGCCAGGCACGAGTCCTCGCCCTGAGTGAAGGTGGTCTCGATCCCGCTGCCCGAGAACGCCCGCACGCGGACATTCGAATGCACATCGCTGAGCCGGGCAGCGGCCCTCGCAAGGTCGAGCTTGATGACCTCTGACGGGCAGCTGCCGACCAAGAACAACTGCTTGATCTCGGGACGCCGTGCGAGGAGCCGGCCCACCACGCGGTCGATCTCTTCGTTGGCGTCCGCAAGGCCAGCGAGGTCCTTTTCCTCGAGAATCGCCGTCGCAAAGCGGGGCTGGGCGAAGATCATGACGCCGGCCGCCGACTGCAGCAGATGAGCACAGGTGCGACTTCCCACCACCAGGAAGAACGCGTCCTGCATCTTTCGATGCAGCCACACGATCGACGTCAGCCCGCAGAACACCTCACGCTGGCCGCGCTCCTTGAGTACGTTCAGAGCGGGGGCGCCGTGCGACGCGGTGGGTAGCGTAGCGGTCATGCGCGCCCTTCCTGAGAGTGCTTCTCATCGAGGCGCGCGGCGCGAAGTTTCAGGACGAACTGAGCGGCGTTGATGACGTAGGCCGCGTACGCCGCGAGCGCGAGAAAGAGCTGACCCCGCACGCCGAGCGAGTCGGTGAAAAGCGCCACCAAGTACGCCGTGTGCAGCGCGAGCACCAGCATGCTGAACACGTCTTCCCAGTAGAACGCCTCGGCGAAGAGGTAGCGCCCGAAGACGCGCTTCTCCCAAAGCGCGCCGGTCACCATGATCGTGTAGAGAATGAGCGTCTTGACGACGACCGAGGCCGCCGCGAGGTCCGCACCGGTCCCGGTCACCAGGGCTCGAACCACCAGCCACAGGCTGACGCCGAACACGACGAACTGCAGCGGCGCGAGAATCCCCTGGACGAGCGTCCACTTGGTTTCGTCCCGGCGACGTCGCTGCTCAGGCGTGTACAGGGGTCGGCGGGTCGGGTTGGCCGGAGGCCGCGAAAGGGTGGCCTCGCCGTCGAAGACGGACTTTGCCGGCTGCAACATGGAGGCAGCTTTGCCCGAGTCGAGGTCGGGTGTCAAGACAACTTGACGTCAATCTGGCTTTACGCCTGTCGCTCGGGATGTTAAACCTACTCAGGAAGCGATGAATGTGGTCGACAGCGTGGGCGCAGCCCAAACAAACCCTAATAAAAACAAAAGCATAGCTCGAACTTTGCCGGAGCCCCGAGCCGTGCTGGAGCTGCTGAAGCCCATCACCTGGTTCGCCCCGATGTGGGCATTGGGATGTGGGGTGGTGTCGGCAGGTGTGCCCTTTGGGGAGCACTGGACCACCGTTTTGGCGACGATCGTGCTGGCGGGTCCGCTCGCCTGTGGGACCAGTCAGGCCGTCAACGATTGGTTCGACCGGCACGTGGACGCGATCAACGAGCCCGACCGGCCGATCCCGTCGGGACGGATCCCCGGCCGTTGGGGCCTGTGGATCGCGATCGGCTGGTCGGTGATGTCGATGATCGTGGCCTACGCGATCGGCCCTTGGGTCGCGATCGCCAATGCAGTCGGCCTCGCCTTCTCCTGGGCGTACAGCGCTCCACCGTTTCGACTGAAGCTCAACGGCTGGTTCGGCAACGCAGCAGCCGGCCTCTGCTACGAGGGGCTCCCGTGGTTCACCGGGGCCGCCGCCCTCACATACCAGCTGCCCGACGCGCGCATCACCTGGCTCGCGCTTCTCTACAGTGCGGGCGCGTTCGGCATCATGGTCCTGAACGACTTCAAGGCCATCGAGGGCGACATCAAGCTCGGCGTTCGCACGCTGCCGGTGCAGCTCGGGGTGACGCGCGCGGCCTGGTTCGCTTGCTTCGTGATGGCGGTTCCGCAGGTCGTGGTGATCGGGATGATGGTCTCGATCGACCAGCGCTGGGCCGCCTACACGGTGTCGGGTCTGTTGCTCGCTCAGATCGCGATGATGCCGACCCTCATCCGGAATCCGCGGGAAAAGGCGCCGCTCTACAACGCCACGGGAACCACTTTCTACGTGCTCGGCATGCTGGCCAGCGCGATTGCGATTCGGCAAGTGCTGCTTGCCTGAGAAAGACAGACGACATGACCCACCACACCGAAGAGTTTGACGTCGTCGTCGTCGGCGGGGGCCCCGCTGGCGCGACTGCCGCCAACGAGCTCGCCAAAGCCGGCTACTCGGTCGCACTGCTCGACAAAGCGGGAAGGATCAAGCCCTGCGGCGGGGCGATCCCACCTCGGCTCATCCAGGACTTCGAGATTCCCGAGTCGCTGCTATGCGCGCGTATCAGCGCGGCCCGCATGGTGTCCCCGAGCGCCCGCGTCGTGGACATGCCCATCGAGGGCGGCTTCGTCGGGATGGTCAATCGCGAGGTGTTCGACGAATACCTGCGCGCCCGCGCCACCAACCACGGCGCCACGCGGATCACGGGCGCCTACGAACGCATCTCACGCGAGACCGATGGCCCGGCCACCGTTCACTACAAGACCAAGGACAAGCAGGAACACTCGGTTCGCGCGCGTCTTTTGATTGGCGCGGACGGGGCGCTATCGAAGGTCCGCAAGCAAGAGGTGAGTGAGAAGCCGCCCGAGTTCGTGTTCGCGTATCACGAGATCGTCGACGTCTCGAGGAGCGGCACCGCCGACTACGACGGTGCACGCTGCGACGTGATCTACGACGGCAAGACTTCACCCGACTTTTACGGCTGGGTGTTCCCGCACGGCAATACGGCGAGCATCGGCGCCGGCAGTGCGCAGACCGGCTTCAAGCTGCGCAACTCGGTCAGCGACCTGCGCGAGAAGTCCGGCCTCGGTCAAGCGCCGACCGCCCGCCGCGAGGGTGCGCCGATTCCGATGAAGCCGCTCAAGCGCTGGGACAACGGCCGCGACGTCGTGCTCGCCGGCGACGCGGCCGGCGTCGTCGCCCCCTCGTCCGGCGAAGGCATCTACTACGCGATGGTGGGCGGTGAAGTCGCCGCCCTCGCCGGCGCCGAGTTCCTCGAGACAGGCGACGCCCGGGCTCTCAGGCAGGCTCGCAAACGATTCATGAAGTCGCACGGCCGCGTGTTCTGGGTTCTCGGGGTGATGCAGCACTTCTGGTACAAGAACGACAAGCGCCGCGAACGCTTCGTCAGCATGTGCGACGACCCCGACGTCCAAGAGCTCACCTGGCAGGCGTACATGAACAAGGAGCTCGTGCGCGCCAAGCCGGGCGCCCACATGCGCATCTTCTTCAAGGACATGGCGCATCTTCTCGGCATCGTGAGCCCGACGCGCGCCTGACGCGCGGACCGACTCAGCCATGCTCGAGGCCCTCGGCAACGGCATCCTGATCGACTTCGCGATCGCCCTGATCGGGCTCGAGATGATTGCGTTGCTGCTCTGGCGCGCCCGCGCGAAGGGCGGCATGCGCCCGCTCGACGTGGTGGGTCAACTCTTGGCCGGAGCCATTCTGCTGATCGCGCTCCGCGCTAGCATCGCGGGCGCCAGCATCTGGACGCTTTACGCCCTGCTCGCGCTGTCGCTGCCGGCCCACGCCTTCGATCTGATTCGCCGCCTCCGCCACACCGAGTGATGGGGGCCGCGAAAGCCGCTCTCGTTAAGCACCAATAGGGTTCCGGGAACCCGGAACCCTATCGGGTTTCGCTCCGCTAACCGCGAAAGCTCAGCCGGCCTTGGCGGCCCAGCTCAGGCAGTAGCCGTTGTTCTGCACGGGACCCGCGAACAGAGCGCAGCCACCGCAATCACCGTACGCGCCAGGCTTGAACTGAGCGCAGTTCGCGCAGTTCTTGCCTTCCTGATCGGAGGCTGCCTTGTATTGGAGCGCGGTGCGCATCTGGGTCGACTGCGCATCGATCGTGGCATCGCAGCCCTCGCCGCCTGCGGCCGCCGCCGCGGCCGGCTCAGCAGGGGCCTCCTTCGCCGCGGGCGCGGGCGCGGGCGCGGGCTCAGCCGGCTTGGCTGGAGCCTTTTTTTCTTCTTTGCTGCTGCATCCGGCCACGCTGACCAGGCCTGCGGCACCGAGGAATCCGAAACCCACAACCTTGAGGCTATGGCGACGTCCTATCTTTTCATCCATGCATAGAGTTATCGGCCCATGAAGTCAGTGCGTCAAGCTTCTTTCATCGTTCCGGTTCGGCCTTTTTCGGCTGGGGCCAGGCGCGCGAGAGCGACGGGAAGTCCTGCAGCATCGACTGACCCAGCAGCGGCTTGTATGCGCCCTGGTGGCAGGTCATGCAGTTCGCCTTCGGAGCATCGCCCATCTCGCCTAGCCGGTACTCCGGGTAGATGGGCTGAAGCGGGTTGAGCCAGTGGGAGTTCAGGTTTCGGACCATGCGGATGCCGTACCAGGCAGTCGCGCGCCGCTGTGGGCTCTGCGACCAATCGTTCCACGAACGCGAGTTGTGGCAGCCCGTGCAGTTGATACCGAGCGCATTCGAGAAGTGCATCATCAGGCCGTACGTCCACTCAGTCTGCTTGATCGATGAGCGGTTGTCGTTGCTCGGGAACACCTCGCCGGCGCTTTGCACCCGGATGTTGTGGTCGTCCTGTACCAGGAAGGTGCTGAAGGGATTGCCCGGCAGTGAGCTCGAGCCCGTATTTTCCGACGCGCGGTTCTGAGTGGCCATGCCGCCTCCCACCATGCGCTCTGGCCGAGGGGCTTCATCGAACCAGATGTACTCCGGCACGTTGTTGCCTCGGTGGCAGGTGTAGCAGGTCACCCCCGTCTGCTGGACGTGGCTCTGCCAGTTCTCGTTGATGTGCTGCGTCATCTGCAGCATCCGGCGCGACACGACCTTCGTATACTTCTCATCGGATGCGAGGTTGTTCGCGTTGTGGCAGTAGTTGCAGCCCTGTACGGGCGCGACCCACGTCGTAATCGAGGCCATCAACCTCGTGAACTGGGCCGTCGACAGATGGCCGAGCACCTGAACGTTCTGGTAGACGTCAATGGCGCGCGCGCCGCCAGGAGGGGACTGCGGAATCGCCATCGGAACTTTGTTGTCCGCGATTTTCTCGTTGAGGTTCGAGACCGAATCCGTGGTCTGCATCCCAACGCCCGGATACCCGATCTCGGACGTTTCCGTGGTGTCGTAGGCGATGACGGCGCCGACCAGAACCAGAAACGCAACAAAGGCGAGTGCGATGCGCTTCATGGGGTCTCCGTGGGAGCGGCCTCAGTGGGCGCTTTCGTCGGTGCGGGCTTTGGGTCGGTGGCCTCAGCTCCTGCGGCGCCGTCGGCATTGGCCGCCGCTGGAGCTTCAGGCTCAGCGCCAACGGCTTTGGCCGGCTTCGGAGCCGGCTCCGCCGGAGCGGCTTCGTCCTCGGGTATGTAGGGGTTTGCCTCGTACGGCGCGGTGGATTCTCCGCGCATCCCGGGCAGGTCAGAGTTCGACGGGTCGAGCAGCGGGTCCGGGGCGACCTGGTAGGTCTCCTCGTAGGACGGCGCGAAGTCGTGCTCCACCGCCCACTGGTACCAGTTGTCGACGGCCGTGCCCGTGAGCACGATCCCGATCCCGCCAGTCAGCGTCGTCAACACCGCGAACCACCAGGCCCAGCGGTGAATCGACTCGAAGGTCGCGTTGAAGCCCATCGTCCAGCGCCAAAACAGCGCGCCGCGCTCGGCGGCGGTGCCCCGGTCGATGACCTGACCGATCTCGCGCTCGCCGCCGAGATGGCTGAGCGCCAACACGGTCGCGCCGTGCATCGCAAACAGGAGCGTCGACCCGTAGAGGAAGACGATCGAGAGGCAGTGGAACGGGTTGTAGAAGAGGTTGCCATACCGAATCGAGAGCGCGGCAGTCCAGTCGAGATGGGGAAAGATGCCGAAAGGTACGGCTTCACCCCAGCTGCCCATGAGAATGGGTCGGATGAAACCGAGGACGAGGTAGAGCCAGATCGCGGATGCGAAAGCCCACGCAACGTGGGTTCCCATTCCGAGCGCTTTGGCGCGTCGATACGTGCGAATCCACCAAAGGATGACGGAAGCGGTCAGAAAGAAGCCGGCGATGAGCCACCAGCCGCCTTCATCGAGCTTCGGAAAACTGAGTCCCGCCGATGGCGGCGGCGGTTCGAGCGCAAGCCAGGGCAGCTGCCGAATGAACTCGGACAGACTCCAGTCCACCGACGCCCACATGTTCAAGCCGATGATCTCGAAGGCGATGAAGAAGCAGATGATCGAGACGAGGCCCGTGTAGCCGAGATAGAAGGGTCCGATCTGCGGATTGCCCAAGAACCCGATGAGCCGGTTCATCGCGGTCTTCTTGAGACGGAAATCGGGATCGATCGGAGGCGGAACGTCGGGCGTTCCTTCGACCTGAATCTGCGTGAAGATGTTCTGATACTGGGCCATCGGGAATCAGTTCCAAACCGGAAGGTTGAGCCACCAGTTCCACCACTCGGGCCAGCCCTTGGTCCAAAACGGGCCGCTGATGACGATGCAGATGGCGCTCCAGATGCCTGCACTGAGCGCCAGGAGAAGTCCGAGGCGATGAATGCCGAGCGCGCCAATCGAGTACCCGATGTGGTCGCGGAAGAACCCGTCCTCGTACTCCGCAGTGCGAACCTTCTTACCCTTCTGCGGGTTGAGCGCGGACAAGATCAGGCCTCCGTGAAGCGCGAGCGCCAAGGTCGTCGTGAAGAAGAACGACACCGCAATCATGTGCGCGGGGTTGTAGTGGAAGTGCAGGTACTGGTAGCCGACGTTCGACACCCAATCGAGGTGACTGAAGATCCCGTAGGGGAAGCCGTGGCCCCAGGCGCCCAGCAGAATCGGCCGAAAGATGACGAGCGTGACGTAGGCGAATACCGCCACGCCGTAGGCCACCGGAACGTGATAGCCCATGCCGAGCTTTCGACTGATCTCCGCTTGTCGCAGCGCCCAGGAAACGAAGGCGCCGGTCGCGCAGATGGTCACGAGCTGCCAGATGCCGCCCTCGTCGAGGGGGGCGAACGCGAGGCCGTATTCAATCGACGGCGGTGCGATGTTGATGAGCCAGGGGTTCCAGGTGTCGCCCCGAGCCGCCTCCCAGAAGATCAGCGCGGTGCCGACGATCGTGAAGAAGATCGTCGTGACGCCAAAGAAGCCGACGTAGAAGGGACCGACCCAGAAGTCGAACAGATCCCCGCCGACCAGGGTGCCACCTCGCACTCGGTAGCGACGCTCGAAACTCAGCATGCTCATGGGGTTCTCCTGCCCGGGGGACACAACCGCCTCGCCGGGCGGAATGAACCGGTGAATGTAAATCTATCTAGACGCCTCATTATGTCAAGCAAAGTTGACACTCCTCTCGTAAACACTGCGAAATTCATCCAAGATGAGGTCGCGAATCGCCTCGGGACGCTGCTCGTGCAGCAGATGACCGGCGTCGGGAACCACTTCGAGGCGCGCATCGGGCAGCGCCCTCACGAGCCGTACCTGCTCCACGAAGGGGACCGCATCGTCGCGCTGGCCCGCGATGAGCAGCACGCGGGTGCCGAGCTCTGGGAGGCGAGCGGTGAGCGGGGCGACGTTCCAGCTCGAGAGCATCGAGAGCACGCCCTCGATGTGGCGGGGCTGGGCCGCCAATCGCTCGTAGGCGTGAAGCTGAGCGGGGTCGAGATCGGAACCGATCGATTCGAGCAGCTGGCGCACCTTTTGGCGACGACCCACCCACAGCGAAAAGAGCATCGACGCCTTCGAGCGAGCTGCGACCCGGGCCACCCTCGGGAACACGAGACGCGACAGCCCTCGGAGCGGCGTGGCGGCGGATGCGAGGCCCACCAGCAGATCGGGCCGGACAGCGCCATCGAGCACCATCCGCATCGCCACCGCTGCGCCGGCCGAATGCCCAACCACGACCTTGGGCTCGTAGCCCTGGACGCGGCAAAGCGCCGCCACCGCCTCGGCCATCGCGTCGAGGGTCAGTGGGCGTTCGCGAGGGACGCGGGTCTCGGCGTGCCCGGGTAAGTCCGGGGC
This sequence comes from uncultured Myxococcales bacterium, assembly GCA_965601515.1. Classification (GTDB taxonomy): domain Bacteria; phylum Myxococcota_A; class Polyangia; order Polyangiales; family Houyiibacteriaceae; genus SG8-38. Next base: position 48,074 of record CBFCWN010000010.1, read on the forward strand.
CACGATACGGAACCTATCCCCGAGCTCCCGCATGAGCGGCCGAAAGGAATGGCTCGAGCTTCCCGTGCCGTGAAGCGCAAGCAGCGTGGGTCCGCGACCGGCGGTCACCACACGAAATCGGATGCCATCGACCGCGACGAGCTCTTCGGTCTGATCGGGCCACCCCATGCGTGACATCGGCGCGGGCGCGGCCGTCATGAGGCCTGACTCGCGATCGAGAACACCGTCTGCGAGAGTGCGGCCGCATTGAGGTAGGGCAGCGGCAGGTAGGTCGCGTTCATCTCGGCAGCAAGCGCCTGCGCGCGCGGGCGCGGACGAGGCGCGGTGTCGAGGAACAGCGTGGGGAACCCGAGCTCGGCGAGCGCCTGAGCGCTGTCGCGCGCATCGGTCGCAGCGCGGACCGGATCCTTTTCGCCTTCCCGCGTCACGTTCGCGCGCCCGTCGGTCATGAGTACGACAATCGGCGTCTGGCCCTTGCGTCGGAGGTCCTCCGCCAACGTGCGCGCAGCATCGAGGCCGGTTGCGAGGGGCGTGGTGCCACCGCCGACGAGACCGGTAAGGCAGCGGCGGGCTCGAGTGAGCGAACGGGTGGGCGGCACCACGAGCTCGGCTCCTGCGCGGCGAAAGGCGATCAGCGCCACCTGGTCGCGCCGGACGTAGCAGTCGCCGAGCACTCGCTCGACCGCGCCCTTGGCCTCGCCGAGGCGCTGCATGGCGGCGGAGCCCGAGGCATCGACCACGAAGATCACGCAGGTCTGCTCGCGGTCGCGATAGCGGGTGACGCGGAAGTCCTCCGGCCGGACCTGGACCCGGTTCGCGCCTCGTCGCAGCCTCTGCCAGGGGGCGGCGGCGCGAAGGGTCTCGACCACGTTGATACGAACACCCGTTCCCGGGCGAGCCGCGCGCACGCCGGCCGGGCGGCCCTTCTCTTGAGAGGTCTTGTGCGCGCCGCGCGCACGGCCAGTGACACGGCTCGACCGCGCGCGGGACCGACCGGACCGAAGGCGATCGAGGAGACCCGACGGGATCCCGCTCTCGGCCGCTTCCACAACGCGATCCTGCAGCGGCTCGGAAGTATGGCTCTGGCTCGTATTGGTTTCACCGTCTCCCTCGGCGGGCGGTGCCTCGGCCTCGGAGCGCGAAGGTGAGGCCTCGGGCGGCGTCTCGGCCTCCGCTTCTTCCGGAACTGGAGTGCGAGTGGCGCGCGGACCGAGCACGAGGCGGGCGGCGACGAGTACGTCGGCGTCCTCGACTTGGTCGGAGCCCCGCAGCGCGGCGTGCACCTGGGCCGCCCGGGCGGCGAGCACCATCGCGCGCAGCGACTCGACGCCCAGCGCGCCCGCGGCCTCGCATAGAGCGGCGAGCACCTCCGTGTCGACCTCGATCGTTCGGAGCCTGTGTCGTGAGGCCGCGATACGTTGCTGCTGCGCGGGATCCCGACGCACGGGCTCGGGGCCCTCGGCGAGCGCGGCTTTCTTGAGTTCGAGCAACGTGCCGCGATCGGCGTCGGCGAGATCGATCCAAAACGCGAGACGGTCGCGCAGCTCGTCGGGAGCGGGGGCTTCCTCGCCGACCGATTCGTCCAGCGCGATGACGCCGAATCGGCTCGGGTAGGACCGGCTCAGTCCGTCGCGCTCGAGGGCGGTCTCGCCGCGATCGAGTGCCGCGCACAAGGGATGGACGGTGTGAGGCTCGAGCCGCTCCGCCATCGGTACCCACAGCAGGGCGCCGTCTGCCTCGGCGAGAAGGCCCGGCTGCACGACCGCGCGGCCGGAGTTGAGCGTTTCCGCCAAGGCTAGGCCCCCGAGCAGCCGGTCCTCGGTAATGTGCGCAGGCAACCGGAGCATGGTGCGGTCCTGTGCCACCTCCAGCTCTAGACCGACGCGATCGCGCACCGGACCCGAGGCACCGTGCAGCCACACGCCGCCCAGGCGATGTGGGTCGATCGCCAGTAGCTCGGCCGCGAGTGCGATATCGGTCGGGTGGGTCACATCGAGAGGACGTCGGCGATGGCCTTGTCGATCCGAACCCCCGAGCCGACCTCGTCGAGGGGCGAACGGCGCAGCCGGTGCCGCAGCGCGAGTGGGGCCACTCGGGCTAGATCCCGATCGGTCACCTCGTGGCAGCCATCGAGACTGGCCGCGGCGCGGCCTGCGCGAATCAGCGTGAGCTCGCCGCGCAGACCGTCGGTGTCGAGGGCCTGACACAACAGGCTCGCCCGCTCGACGATCCCATCGCTTACTGCAACCTCAGCGAGGCGCGCACGCGCGTCAGAGAGCCGACGCATCAACGTCTTTTCGGCGTCGGCGAATCGGGCCACGAACGCCTCCGGGTCGCGATCGAACTCCAGGCGACGCTTGACGACCTCAACCCGGGTCGCGGTGTCCGTTGGGGTGCGGACCTCGAGCGAGAGGCCGAATCGGTCGAGCAGCTGTGGGCGAAGCTCGCCCTCCTCCGGGTTGCCGCTGCCGATGAGTACGAAGCGGGCGGGGTGACGCACACTCACGCCCTCGCGCTCGACCACGTTCTGGCCCGAGGCCGCAACGTCGAGCAACAGGTCGACCAGGTGATCTGGCAACAGGTTGACCTCGTCGATGTACAGGAAGCCTCGGTGGGCCGACGCAAGCAGGCCGGGCGAGAAACGTCGCTCGCCGCGGGTCAGCGCCGCCTCGAGATCGAGCGCGCCGACCACCCGGTCCTCGGTGGCACCGAGCGGAAGGTCGACCACCGGCACCGGGACCTCGACCTCGTTCCGAACCCGACCGTTCTCGTCGCACGCCTCACACTCGGTCGCGGGGTCGCAGTGATAGGCGCAGCCGTCGGCGACTCGCATGGGTGGAAGCAGGCGCGCAAGCGCGCGAATCGCGGTCGACTTGCCGGTACCACGGTCACCGAACGCCAGTACCCCGCCGATGCTGCGGTCCACCACCGCGATCTCGAGGGCGAGTTTCAGCTCATCCTGACCGACGATGGCAGTGAACGGGAAGGTGGTCATGGCACAGTTTCCTTACTGGCTCCCTACGCAGCGACCTCGGACGAGGTCTTCCGCGCAGCCAGTTTGAGCTTTGGCGCAGGAACCGAATCGATCGTGGCCTCGAGCTCGCCCGGATCTACCGGGGCGCGTTCGAGCTTCGGCTTGCGCTGGGCGCGAACCAGAGCCCACGTACCAAGCGCGAGGCCACCAAAGAAGATGACCGCGGTGGTGGGCTCGAGGAGCAGCCACGGCTCGCGCAGCACGCCCCACTTGGCGAAGATCTCGATGGGCGTCCAGACAACACACATCGCCGCCACGGCGTAGCGAACCGCCGGGCCCCAGCCTCGCTGCTGATGCAGGCGCCATAGGCAGTAGATGGCGCCAGCGACGGACGCGAACAGGATCCCCTTGGTCGCGAGCGAGTACACGCCGAAGACGCTCTCGTCGTAGGCCCACAGCAGCAGCAGGTAGAACGCCCACACCGTGGTCGAATACTGAAACGCACTGCGCGGACCGTAGTTGCCGATACGACCGCTCACGATCGGACCCCGCATGGTCGGAACGTTCTTGCGCATCCAGAGGAACATGGGGCACCGCGAGGACTCGAGAAACATCAGATAGACGGTGATGAGGGCGAGCGGGCCCCAAGTGTGTTTGAGGAGCACGTACTCGCCGTAGCGTGCGTAGAGCTGGCCATCGACGACGCCGATCGTCTTGCCGATGCCCATCGAGCGGCTCGCGAGGGTCAGCCCGTACTCGATGCCGCCCGTCCAGAGCAGATTGCCGCCAAAGATGCCAACGATAGACTGGGCGGCGTCGCTCTTGATGCGAGAGGTCGTCCAAATCAGGAACAAACCAGCCGCGCAAAGTCCAAGCGCGGTGAGCCACAAGAACTGAGTGACGGGGAGCGTCCGGAGCGCGATCGTCTCGCCGGCCTCAACGCGCTGCAGCGCGTCCTCGAGCACGGCCTGATCCTCCATCGTCTTGGCGCTAGCTAAAGCCGCCTCGATCTCTTCGGTCATAGGACGATCGCTGAAAAGACGAGCCGACTGACCCATCGCCGGATCTGGGTATTCGTAGGCTCGCTCCGCTGCGTTGATGACGACCATGAAGAGATGCGCCGCCGCCAGCATGAAGAGGACGAACATACTAGTGAGGATCGTTCGCAGCAGCGCCGACCGCTGGAGTCTCCGAATCATGATACCTGCCTTTGGCCAACCCCTTGGGTTGCGTAGCTGAGCCGCACGTCGCGGCGTTCCTCCGTGGATCTCGTAAACGCGGTCTTGGCCGCGAGGTGCTGGGCTATGAAAAACCCGAGGGCTTCGAGCGCGAACACGAAGCCGTAGCTGAGCGCGGTCGGCACCGAGACCGCGGAGAAGAAATCGACGAGCACCGTGCCGAGGAAGCCGCCGGCGCCAAACGCGATCGCCTGCGCCGCACCCCAAAGGCCCATGCGCGTGCCTTCGCGTTCGCCGCGACCTTGACTCGCAAGCGTCATCATGCCGGCGATGGCCGCGATGGAGAACACGCCGTTGGCCACACCGAGCACGAACACGTTGACCTCGAGGGGCCAGGTACCGCCCGATGCACTGGCGGCGACGAGTCCGAGCATCGCGACGCCCGAGGCGAGGCAACCGCCGACGACCCAGCCCTTGAGGTTCGCGATCGGCTTGCCCTTGAAGACCGTGGTCATGACCGCGACTGCGACCATCCCGAGGAAGACGCCGCCGTGCTGCGTGCCGGAGAGCTTGGTGGTTTCGCCTGGAGTCCAGCCGTAGGCGACGCCCGCAAAGGGCTCGAGGATGAGGTCCTGCGCGCTGTACGCGAGCATGGAAACGAAAACGAAGATGGTGAAGCGGCGCGCGTCGGCCTCGCCCCACACCTGGCGCAGCGCCTCGCGGAACGCGGGCCGATCAGGACGGGCGGCCACGGTGCGGTCGCCACCGTGACCCTCGAGCCGGAACATGGCGAGGATGGTCACGATGAAAGCGGCGATCGACACGCCGCAGGTGACCGCGACGAGGCGCGAGTACGAGAACGGGTCGAGAAGCTTGCCGGCCACGGTGGCGGTGATCGCAAAGCCGGCGATCATCATGATCCACACGATGGTCGCTGCGGCTGGACGACGCTCGGGCGCGACGCGCTTGGCCATCAGCACCAACAGCGAGGTGCCGCAGGCGCTCACGCCGCCGCCAATCGTCGCGTAGGCGACGAGTGCAAGCCCGATTCCGAGTGGCAAGTTGTACGCCATCACCGAGGTCGCAAACGCCGCGCCGGCACCACCGAGCGCGAGGGCCGCCATGCCACCGATGATCCAGGGCGTGCGCCGCTGGCCGACGTCCGAGCCGTAGCCCATGCGCGGCCGGAACATCTGCATCGCGTGATGAACGGTCACGAGAGCACCCGGCAGCATCGCCGCGAGCGCAAGCTCAACCACCATGACCCGGTTCAGGGTGGAGGTGGTGAGAACCACGATGGCTCCAAGCGCGGTCTGGACGAGGCCCAGCCTCACAATGTCTAACCAGCTGAAATAACTTGTTTCTTGAGTCTTCATGCGCCTCTCGACGACGTCCCTCACTCGCCCGGGACCTCTGATCAATAAAGTCAGACACCCGCGGGTGTCAAGCAAATTGGACACAAGCAACTGTCACTGGCATTTGACGCGCAGATGCCTCATGAACAGCCCCATGGCGCACTCTTCACTAGGCCCCGCCCTCTCCGGACCGATGTGGGAGCTCGAAGACCCGAGCTCGGGACCGCTAGCGGTGTACGGCCCGGTCGCCGACGGATCGCCTAACGAGCGGCCACTACTGGTGATTCACAGCGTGAACGCCGCTGCCTCAGGTGCCGAGATGCGGCCCATCTACGACGAGATGGGCAAGGAGCGACCGACCTACGGCTTCGACCTACCCGGTTTCGGACGGTCCTACCGTGGCCCCGGCCCGTACTCGCCGCGTGTCATGACCGATGCCCTCCTCGCGGTGGCAACCGAGGTGCAGCGGCGACACAACGCCCAACCCATCGATGCCGTCGCGCTTTCGACCGCCTGCGAGTTTCTCGCGCGCGCCGCCACCGAGCGTCCGGATCTCTTCCGCACCCTCGCCTTCATCAGTCCAACTGGCTTCGATCGCCGCGGTCGCCGCGACGGCCCCCCCGGCAGCACCCGCGGCTCGAGCGCGGCGCACGCGTTTTTGTCGATGCCTGGCCTGTCGGATCTGCTGTTCGGCCTGCTCACCCGGCCATCGGTTGTGCGCTACTTCCTCAGGCGCACATTCGGATCAAAGACGATCGACGAAGACTTGTGGAAGTATTGCGTGCAGAGCGCCGCCGCCCCCGGCGCCAAGCACGCGCCGCTCTACTTTCTGTCGGGCTATCTCTTCAGTGGCGACATCACGCCGATCTACGAGGCCCTCGCCCATCCGGTGTGGACGGTGCATGGCGTCCGAGGCGACTTCGTGGACTACACGGGTCTATCGGCGGTTGGACAAATGCCCAACTGGACCGTCACCGAGCTCCAAACCGGCGCCCTCCCCCACTTCGAAATCGAAGACGACTTCATGACCCGCTACCGCGAATTCCTAGCCGCCCACTGACCGAAGCGGAGCCGGTCTACCTGCCCCCTGCCCGACTCGTAACAGGTCTAAGCCTTCGCCATCCGGTACCCCGTACAAAACCGGACCCACCTCGCACGCAGCCGCCGTCCCGATAGCGCCTCGTACATCGCGGTCACCGACTCACCATCCACTCGAGTGTCGATCAGCTCGCGATGGTAAAATGGCCCATCCTCCAACGTTCGGACGGTGCGCACCGACGCCCCCGCATCGACCCGCACGTTGCGCGGAAGTCCCCAGGAGGACCGAGCGCGAGCCATCAGCCCCGTCGATTCAATCGGCTCGATGTTCCCGCTGCCCGCCCTCACCCGAAACGCATGGCTGGTCTTTATCCCGGAGCGGTCGATCGCATCGTAGGTCAACGCCGCTCCCTGCGACGTGCGCGCCCGTGACCAGCTCCAATGCTCGAAGCCATCGGCGAGCGAGGTCTCACCGGCATTGGCGTCGTGATAGCCGTGTCCGCGGAAGCGAAGCCCGAGCGACGGAAGGTCGACCTCGATTCGCCCCACCGGCGACACCGGCCACCAGCGGTGCTGTTCGTCGCAGTCGATCACAAGCTCTCGGCCGGTGAGCGCCTCGGGGACGAAAGTCACTCGACCCGTAATGGCGCGCCGAACCGGATGCCCGAGCGGCGTCGTCCGCTCGTCGAGGTCGGCCTGCAGTCGATCCCCGACCCAGCGCAGCGAACTCCGTCCGATCTGGATGCCGTCCGGCGCCCGGTCGCGGGAGGAGATCGCCCGCTCCTCGAGGGCAAAACCCGACCGTAAGCGAGCCAGGGGCGGCGGCCCGTAAACAGCCACGTTCATCGAGCAGTAGCGCTCGGCCGGTACGCGCCCGGCCCTGAGGTAGTCGGGCGAAAACGGATGTCCGACCATTGCGATCACCACGATCGCAGCCCGGCCATCGTCGCTTATCCCATCGAGGTAATGCCAGTAATAGCCGCCGGGTGGGACGGCACGGGCAAACGAAGGTCCGCGCTCATCTGCTCGCCGGCCAATCGACCACTCAGCGCCGCCATCGGAACCCCCGGGCCCGGATGAACGCTGCCGCCCGCCAGATAGAGACCCGGGATCTTCGTTTTCGCGCCGCGACGCTTGAGCATCGACAGAGGCCCCTTGGACCGCGGCCCGTACAGGGCTCCGCCCGTGTGGGGGAACCGCGCGTGGTGCTCCATCGGCGTCGTTTGCACCGCGGCATCCATTTCTATTGTCAGACCCAGACGCTGAAGCCTCTCGGTCATGATGTTCGTGCATCGCGTTCGCTCCGCTTCACCCCAGCGTTGAGGTTGGTCGCCAGTGGCCGGCGCGTTGACTATAACAAGAAAACGGTCCTGCCCACGCGCCTCATCGTCGTCGCCGCGATCCTGCGCGCAGACATAGATGGTGGGCTCGTCCGGCGCACGCTCTTCACGGAGGATCTGTTCAAACTCCCGGCGGTAGTCATCGCCAAAGAACACGTTGTGATGCACGAGAGGTACGCCCGACGCGCGGCCGACGATCGCCCAGCTCAACGAGGAGAGCGAGCGGAGTTCGCGCGGCGTCTCGCTGCCCGCACGGGCCGCGCCGAGGGAGGGCAACGCCGAAACGTCGCCGTTGAACAGCACCGCCCGGCCGCGGTGCATCTGCTGCTGGGCCAAAACGCCGGTGGCCCGGCCTCCTTCGATCACGATTCGGTCGACCGTGGCCTCGTGAACGAGCTCGACCCCGAGGTCGACCGCTCGCTTGCGCATTGCCGCTGCGACCGCGCGAATGCCGCCGTCGACGCGGAACACGCCATCGGACTCCACGTGCGCGATCAGGTTGAACGTGGCCGGAGCCTCGAACGGCGACGAACCCACGTAGGTCGAGTAGCGGCCGAAGAGCTGACGCAGTCGCGGCTCTTGGAATTTGCTTTCGAGCGCCTGCCACATCGTGCGGTAGGCATCGAGTCTCACTACGGTCAACAATCCTTGGAATCCGAACCGCTTCACGATGCCCGGTAGGGTCAGCCGCTGCGACCTCAGAAAGTAAAGCTCCGACATCTCGTAGATGCGCTGGTTGTCCCGGCAAAACGCCTCGTAGTCCCGGGCGGCACGGGAACCGAATGCCTCGCGCACCGCGGCAATCGACCGGCCGCGGTCCGCAAACAAGTCCATCTGCGTCCCATCCGACCAATAGTGCCGCGCCAGGCGCTGAACGGGAACGAGGTCGACCTCCTCGCGAAAGTCGCGCCCGGTCTGCGCGAAGAGTTCTTCGAACACCCAGGGCATCGTCATCACAGTCGGGCCGGCGGCGACCGGCTGACCCTGGACGTCGACCGCCCGGGCCTTGCCGCCGGCAGTTGGCGCCCGCTCGAGGACGCGGACCGGGACCCCTCGACTGGCGAGATCGAGGGCGCAGGCTAGCCCGCCGAATCCGGCCCCCACCACAATCACGCGATCTCGCTCGATGCTCGTGCCCACCTGTCTCGCTGGCTTGACACACCGTGGCGTCTAACCCTCGAACGGACTATAGCAGGTCCTAGGGGGAGACCAAGACAGCACTCGCACCTCGCCCTGCGCCTTGCCCAAGGATCGAGTGGGGTAGAACCCGTGGAGGTGGGGGCCGTCGTTGCGTCGTCCATCATGAGGTAGCCTCCGTCCGAATGAGGCCGAACGTCAATCTGCCGCAAGACCGTGAAGCGCGAGGCTCGGTCGTCGGGTTCGCATACGCGGTCGTCTGCTACGTGCTCGCGCAAGGGGCGTTCGTGTACTTGATCCTGTTCTTGAACGGGGTGTTCGTGCCGAAAGGGGTGGACGACGGCGAGTCGAAGCCTGTCCTGGTCACGCTCCTTTTGAACACGGGCCTCGTGAGCGTGTGGGCGCTTCAGCACTCGGTGATGGCGCGCCGCGGGTTCAAAGAGCGATGGACGCGACTCGTTCCGGCGCACGTCGAGCGCGCCACGTACGTGCTCGCCTCCGGGGCCGCGCTCATGCTCGTGATGATTGGCTGGACTCCACTCGAGGGCACGGCGTGGGCTCTCGAATCCCAGGCGCTCCGCATGCTCGTCTACGGGGTACAGGGCGCCGCATGGCTGCTGCTGCTGTTCGCGAGCTTCGAGATCGATCACTACGAAACCTTCGGACTCAAGCAGCCGCTTTATGCGATGCAAGACCGCCCCCTCCCACGGATCGACTTTCAAGCGCGGCGCATCTACCGCGTGGTGCGGCACCCCATCCAGACCGGCATCTTCGTCGGCATGTGGGCGGCTCCGACCATGAGCACGAGCCGTCTGCTCTTCGCCGTGTTGATGACGGGGTACATCTTCCTCGGGCTCTACTTCGAGGAGCGCGACCTCATTCGCACGTTCGGCGACCGCTATCGCGAGTACCGGCAACGGGTGCCGGGTCTCCTGCCGTGGCGGCCACCCCGGGCTTGACCCGCGCGCACAGCCAAGGTCGAAGTGGCGTCGTCTTGCTGGGAGTCCTCGACGGCCGCCGCGATCTCGCTGAGCTACTGGTCCAACGTGCAATGGGCGACGTGCTCTAGGAGCTTGCGTCACCGTGTGACGCACTCGCCGCCTTCCGAAGCTCCTCCACCCTCACGATCGGCGAGTGCGCGCCCGGGAGACCCGTGGAGGTGGACTCGGCCCTTCGGACCTCAGCATGGCGTGCTCCACCGCGTCTCGAAACCCTCCGGTTTCCACCCGCGTTTGGGCACTGTGACATTCAGGTTTCGGACAACTTCTCTCGATGACGTGACCTCATTGAGACTTGAGCAAGCGCGATATGTGGGCGTATCCTCGACGGATGCTGAGGCTTCTAATCATCGTTTTCACACTTGTCCTCGCCAGCTGTGGTGATGACGGGAGCAACAACGGCGGCGACGGATGCGGCGGATGCGTTGGGGTAAACATCGCGGGTCCTGGATTCCCCGCAGACCCGGTCGTCTCCTGCGAGCCGTCGGGCGAGTTCAACTGCGCATGTGTGGCAGAGAGCGGCCAAACCGCGACCCTCTCGCTCGAACCAGGCGTCGGCTGCATCTTCTGACGCCACAAAACGAACGTCGTCCAGGGTTCGCGTTCCCGTGGAAAGGTTCTCGCGCCGGCGGCCCCGATGTCCAGTGCGCCGACACACGGATCGAAGGTCCGGGGGCCGCGCCGGCTAGAGTTTCGGCTATACTTCCGGCTCGCTTGGCCTCAGATCTGACCACACCATGAGGATTCAACTGGTTTCACGCGCCCGTATTCCGACTACTGAAACGCAGTTCGAGCTTCGGGTGTACAGGACGGACGCCGACGACGGGGAGCACATGGTGTTGCAGGTCGGAGACCTGTCTCGCAACGATGTTCTCATTCGCGTCCACTCTCAGTGCTTCACGGGCGACGTACTGGGTTCACTCCGATGCGACTGCGGCGAGCAGCTTGCCGAATCCATGAAACGCATCGCGAGGCACGGGCACGGCGCCGTTCTCTATCTCCCTCAGGAGGGTCGAGGCATCGGGCTCGCAGAGAAGCTCAAAGCGTACAACCTGCAAGACGACGGTTACGACACCGTCGAAGCCAACCTGATGCTCGGTCACGAAGCCGACGCTCGAGACTATGCAAGCGCAGCGATGCTGCTTCGCGATCTCGGCGTATCGAAGCTCAGGCTGCTCACGAACAATCCAGCGAAGGTCGAGGGGTTGACGGCTCACGGCCTCGAGGTGACCGAGCGTGTGCCGATCGAAATCGGGGCACACCGAGAGAACCACGGGTACCTGAGGGCCAAGGCTAAGCGGATGAGGCACATGCTCGACGTCCACCGGTCAGGCGCGGGTGCCCTCGAACGAGAGCCCACGACTCCGATTCAGGTCACGCTCAGCTACGCGCAGAGCCTCGATGGGTCCATCACGGCCAAGCGAGGTGAGTCGCTCGCGCTGAGCAGCCCCGATTCTCGTGTCCGAACTCACGAGCTCCGCGCGGCCCACGACGCGATTTTGATCGGTATCGGCACGCTGATCGCAGACGATCCGAGGCTCACGGTTCGCCACGCGCAGGGCGCTCACCCTCAGCCGGTGGTACTCGACTCTGCGCTTCGGCTGCCGTCGACGGCGAAACTGCTTTCTCACCCGACCCTCCGCCCATGGGTCGTCACCACCCCGAGAGCCGACGCCGCAGACGAACGTCGCATCGAAGAGGCCGGTGGCGTCGTCATTCGCGTCGTTGCAGGCCGGGACGGACGGGTCGACCTCGGCGCACTCCTCGACGCCCTTCACGAACGCGGCATTCGTAGCCTCATGGTCGAGGGCGGCGCGGCCGTCATTACGAGTTTTCTTTCCGCGGAGCTCGTCGATCGCGTCGCCATCACGGTCGCGCCCGTCTACGTGGGCGGCCTAAACGCCGTTGAAAACTCGGTGTGGGTCGATGGTCACCTTCGGCCTCATCTCCGCAACCCGAGCTACGAGCGTGTCGGGTGCGACCTAGTCCTCACCGGGGACATTGCGTCTGACGAGCCGCGGCAATGAAGCGCACTTCGCTCTGCTTCACGACCCGAAACGGGGTGGAGCTCACGGAGGGAACTGCGCCAGACGTCGAAGAAGGCCAGGTGCTCATCCAGTCGGTCGTTTCGGCCATCAGCGCCGGAACCGAGCTGCTGTTTCTTCGCGGCGAGGTGCCTCCCGCCATGGCCGTCGACGAGAGCATCGAGCAGCTTGCGGGCGCTCCCGTACGCTATCCGCTCAAGTACGGCTACTCGATGGTGGGACGCGTTGCAGCGGTGGGCGCGGGCGTCGATTCAGCTCTCGAAGGCCGCATGGTGTTCGCGTTTCATCCTCACGAGTCGTGCTTTGTCACGACGCCTGATGCCTTGGTGAAGCTGCCCGCAGACATGAGCCCAGAGAAGGCTGCGCTTTTGCCTACGATGGAAACGGCGCTGTCGCTGGTCATGGATGCACATCCTGTCGTTGGCGAGCGGGTCGTCGTGGTCGGCCTTGGGATGGTCGGCTTACTGGTGACAAACGTGCTCGCATCGTTCTCTCTTGGTCGTCTGGTCGGCGTCGACCCCTTCCCACGTCGAGGCAAAGAGGCGGTTCGACTCGGTGCCGACGCGGTGGTCGACGGTGGCGCGGAACGCGTCGTCGAAGCGTTGCGCAGCGAGCTCTCGAAGTCCCCGGGTGGGACCGAAATCGCCGGCGCGGACCTCGTCCTCGAGCTCTCCGGCCATCCGTCGGGGTTCGACGTCGCGATCGAGACCGTTGGGTTCGGTGGCCGCGTGTTGGTGGGTTCGTGGTATGGAACCAAGCCCATGTCGGTCAAATCCCTCGGGGGCTCGTTCCACCGGAAGCACGTGCAAGTGCTCTCGAGTCAGGTGAGCCGGTTGAGCCCTCGATGGACGGGCCGCTGGACGAAGCGTCGCCGGCTCCAAACTGCGCTCGCACTCCTCGAGCGGCTCGAACACGGTCCACTCATCTCGCACCGATTTCCTCTCGAAAGCGCATCGGACGCCTACGCGATGCTCGAGAACAACCCGCAAGACGCCCTCCAGGTCCTGCTCGAGTACGAGGAGCCATAGATCATGCATACGGTCGCCGTACGACGCGATTTCATCGCTCAGCACTTTCTCATCGGAGGCGATTGGGGAGACGAGAACACCCTTCATTCGCATCATTACGTGCTCGAGCTTCAGCTGCGCGGGGAGACACTCGACGAGCACGGGTACCTCGTCGACATCGTCGACATCGAGCGTGAGCTCGACGCGGTGGTCGCGTCGTATCGCGACGTCGTTCTCAACGAGACGCCTGCTTTCGAGGGCCTCAATCCGAGCATCGAGCACTTCAGCCGCATCGTCGCGGAGGCGCTCGCCTCACGAATCAGTGCACCGAATCTCTCCTCACTATGCGTCCAGATTTGGGAGAACGACATCGCATGGGCGAGCTTTGAGCATTCGCTTCGTTGACCAGGGCGGTTCATGAGGGTGGGCCTTGTCGTCTACGGCTCCTTGGACGCTCCATCTGGAGGATACCGTTACGACCGAGAGCTTGTCGGTCGTCTCGAGGCTCGTGGCGCGACCGTGCTGCTCTTCACACAGTCATGGCAGGCGTACCCGCTTCGCCTTCTCCAAAGCGCGGACCGCAGCTTTCGGACCCGCATCGAAAACGCGCAGCTCGACGTGCTTCTCGAGGACGAGCTCAACCATCCATCGCTCCTTTCGATGACCTCCTCGCAAAGCCTGCCTCCGCGCGTTTCCATCGTTCACCACCTGAGAAGCAGCGAACGCCGCCACCGGCTTGTCAACGCCACCTATGAGCGTGTCGAGCAACGCTACCTCGACGGAGTCGACGCCTTCATTTGCAACAGCGAAACCACCGCAGCGGTCGTGCGAGCAATCAGCCCGCGGCCTCGGCCACTGGTCGTAGCTAAGCCCGCGGGGCGCAATGTCGAACCTGCGCCGGCCCCGACAGAACTCCTCGCAAAGGCTGCCCAACGCCCCTTGCGAATCCTCTTCGTCGGCCAGCTGACCCGTCGCAAGGGCCTCCACACCCTGCTGCGCGCCGTCACGCAGCTCCCGAAGGGCGAGTGGAGGCTGGACGTGGTCGGGGACCCGGACGCCGAACCCAACTACGCACGTGGATGCCGAGCGTGGTCCCGTTCCTTCGGGAAGGCGGTGCGATTTCACGGGCACCTGGACGGAGCGGCGCTGGACGCGGTCTATCGGAACACTCACCTGCTTTGCGTTCCGTCGCAGTATGAGGGCTATGGAATCGTCTTTGCCGAAGCACACCAGTACGGGCTTCCTGTGATTGCGACGCGAGGTGGAGCCGCTCACGAAATCGTCCACGACGAACGGACGGGTTTCCTCGTGCCGGTCGAATCGCCGAAGGCGGTCGCAGCCGCGCTGGCTCGATTCGCAGACTTTGAGACCCTCGGGTCGTTTAGCCTGCAAGCTCTCGAGCGCGCCCGTGAGCTTCCCACGTGGCGAAGCAGCATGGACACTGCGGTAGACTTCATCGAGCGAGTCTCCGACGTCCATCAACGCGAGCGAGGCAGGGCCCAATGAGCCGGGATTTCATCCAATATCTGGAAGCCAAGCAGACGGTCGACGCCAGGGCGCTCAACCGCGAGGTCGCAGAGGCGATGCAGCGATACGCGCGTTCTTGCACAGACCTGCGCGTCCTCGAGATCGGCGCGGGACATGGCGCCATGATTGAGAGGTTCGCAAAGACCGGGCTACTCACCAACTCGAGCTACACCGCGATCGACCCCGCGGCGGCAAGTATAGAATCGGCGCGCGCACGCTTCGACGCGGACGGCCGCATTGGCAAGCTTCGTTTCGAGGTTGCGGACCTTTACCAGTTCGCCGCGGCGACGTCGGAGAGTTGGGACCTCGTGGTTGCGCACGCGGTGCTGGATCTGCTCGACCTCGAGCGCGCGATTCCCGTCTTGCGTTCTTTGGGCACGCCTGGAGGCGGATTCTACTTCACGATCAACTTCGATGGTGGCACGTGGTTCGAGCCGGTCATCGACCCCGAACTCGACGCGCATATTGTGGCTCTCTATCACGAGACAATGGACACGCGGATGGTCGGCGGAAAGCGCTCGGGCCACAGTCAAACCGGACGCCGTCTCTTCGGCGCACTTTCACAACACGACGCGGTCATCGACAGCGTGGGCAGTTCCGATTGGATCGTGTGGCCGAAGGACGGCACGTACGCGGGAGACGAAGCCTACTTCCTTCATTTCATCGTGACGACGGTCGAGAGCGCGCTGGCCGACTCGCCGAAGCTAGAAGCGGGACGCTTGGGTGATTGGTCTCGAGAACGACATGCTCAGATCGACCGAGGGAAGCTCGTGTACGCGGCTCATCAGCTCGATTTCTTCGGTCGGTGGCCCACAGCCCCCAGCCCGCGCCGCTGAGTGCGAGCGACAGGTCGCGTACACGAATCATCAGCGCGGCGGTGAGGCCAAGAACCTCGGGTAGCCCAACCATGGAGGCGCCGAGGACGAGCGCCGCCTCGAGCGCGCCGAGACCACCCGGGAGCGGAAGCAGAAACGCGAGGCGAACGAGGAGCAGAAGCGAGACTGCCGCAACGAAGGTCGCGTCGGCTTGGAGCAAGTCGAGCATCCACCAGAACTCGGCGACCTGCACCACCCAGCTGAGCGCCGAGAGCGCCACGGCCCTGACCATCACGTCGTGGCGATCGCGAACGAGGTCGCAGGCAAGCCGTTCGGCGTCCATCACCAAGCCGAGAAGCTTTGCGAGCTTTGCGCGTCGCACGCGCCGAATCATCGACGTCAACGGACGGGTTCCGAACGCAAGCCCCGCGAAGTAGCCCGCGACGAGCACGATGGGGATCAAGGGCATCGCGCGCACCCACATTGATCCATCGACGTGGATGAGGCTTCGTTCAGACAGAAATCCCAACGCGATGGCGAGGAATGCAAAGCTCGAGACGAGGTCGAGCATCTTGTCGAGCGCGACTGAGCTGACCGCAGTTCCGTTCGGTACCGCTTCCCGCCGGGTCAACAGAAGCACTTGGAGCGGTTCGCCTCCGAACTGCGGGCCTGGCGTCAGGAAGCTGACCCCAAACCCCGCGAGACGGTGAAGGGCAAGGCGAGTGAGAGGCACGTCGGCGCCTAGACCCTCGAGAAGCACGCGCCAGCGCGCTGTCATCAACACGAGGACGAGCGCGTTCAGCAAACCCCAGAAGGCGAGCTCCGAGAGCGGAACGCCTCGCAGCTGCTCGGTGATCGCTCGCCAGTCACTTTGCGTGAGCACGAACGCCAGTAGCCCGGCGCCCAACCCCCAGCGAATCACGCTGCTCACGTCACGCCTCCGCGCGTACGTCGGATAATACGTAGGGCTCTTCGGGTTTGAGGAGCGACATCGGACCGGTGCCGAAAAGCAGGACTCCCGCGGCCCCCGCGAACACGATCGCGGTCCACGTGTCGAGAGCCGTCGAACCCGAGTGAATGCCGATCGCGACGATCACAGCAATGGCTCCCGCGCGACCGACCAACCCCAACAAGATGGAGAGTATGCCGACGATCGCCAATCCGGTGAGGGCGGCCGATCCGGACAGCGGCTGGATGAAGAGCCACACGAAAGCAAGCGGCGAAAGAACCCGGATGAACGTCGGAAGGTCTCGGGCCACGAGTCTCGCAGTCCACCGATGGAGCTTTCCATACGTCGGTCCGGACGGGGTCGCGCGACCGCTCACCACCAGCCAGTCGCGGAGGAAGCCGACGATGGTTGGGAGCAGCAGGCACAGACCGAGAAGTGTCAACGCATGACGGCTCATGACCGGCCAAAGCGCCGCGCTCAAAAAGCCCATCTGAATGCCGGCCAGGAGCTTGCGGTGACGGCTCGACGGAAGCTCGTGGATGTCACGCCCGCTTCGTTTTCGCCACGACAGCCCCAGCGTGAACAGGGGTCGCCCTAGGCCGACCACGATGAACCAGGTGGGCAGCTGCCCCAGGTGAACCGCGAGGAGAAACGCGAGAAGCACACCGAATCCGTCGAGCTCGATGTCGAGACGCGCTCCCAGAAGCGTGGAGAAATCTGCTCGCCGCGCGGCGACGCCGTCAAAGAGGTCGGCGACGATCGCGGACGTATAGAGAATGGCGGGGACATAGACGAGGAAGCCAGTCGGCCTCGGCGCGAACAAGAATCCGCCTGTCATCGCCAGCATCAGGCCTCGCGTGAGTGTGATCGCGTTGCCGGGACCGAAGGTCTCGAGTCTCTGCGACCGTACGTCTCGACGGTTTTCGTCGCGGTGCCGCCACACGAACCCGAGAATCCCAATCGCAAAAAGCCCGGCGCCAGCCGCCCACGAAAGTGCGTTCTTGATTCCCCACCCCTGTACGAAGCCGGCGCCCATCGCGGCAATCCCGAGCGCGAACAAAACCGCACACGCGAGCCAGCGGCCCTCGAGCCCTGTGCCTCGCGGCTGGATAGCAGCATCCCCGGCGCGGAGAACAGCGGGGGCGGGGGGATGTGATGCGCGCATTCCCTCGACCTCTGGCCCGCCCATGCGGTGTCAATGGCGGAACATCCAAATCGCCCGCGCGCTCCACGTCTGTCGTGGACGGCCACGCGAAGTGATGGCGCGAGATCC